>JBOGAY010000028.1:0-9857 GCA_051655925.1 Sarcina sp.
TACTTTTGCCTATTTTTTTCAATTTCATCTTTATTTAATCCATTAAACATAAATTACCCCTAACTTTATTTATTAAAATATTATCAAAAGTACATGCAGATAATTCTACATGTACCTTAAATACTTTTATCTTACAGTAATAACTATACGTTATTAAATAAACTAATAGTTATCTTATTTTTTTAGTTTTATTATTGATATAAAGCTAATACTTCATTTAAATCGCCAAGCTTACCTTCTCCAAGTGCTTTAAATTGCCATTCCATACCTTGTCTATAAAGCTCTGCAAATATTACTGAAGTAGCTGTTGATCCATCTTCTTTTAGATTGAATCTGCAAATTTCCTTTTCATTTTGAACTTCATCTAAAAGTCTAACATATGAATTATTAATCATTCCAAATGTTTGTCTTTTCTCTCTAGCTCCATGAATAGTAACTACAAAAACAATTTTTTGAATTGATGGATTAATAGCATCAAGTTCAAGAGTCATTCTTTCATCATCACCATCACCTGCACCAGTTCTATTATCAGCACCAAGACTAATTCCTTGTCCTTGCTTATTATTAAAGAATAT
This sequence comes from Sarcina sp., assembly GCA_051655925.1. Classification (GTDB taxonomy): domain Bacteria; phylum Bacillota; class Clostridia; order Clostridiales; family Clostridiaceae; genus Sarcina. The sequence continues at coordinate 576 of JBOGAY010000028.1, forward strand.
TACATTTTCAACTGTGTTGAATTTGTTATTAGCATCTAATAAAAATGCTGCAATATCTAAATCAAAATCTGATCCACCAACTGAAATATCCCATCCTGCTCCTAATATTACTTTCTTAAGACCTGGATTTCTTTTTGTTAAATCTAAAATATCATTTTTATTTAAATTTAATGTTAATCCACCTGTAGCAGGTGTTTGAGCTTGATTATTACTAGCATTTCCAAAGTTTCCACCTAAATTGATTGCCATTTTAATACACCTCTCTTAATTTATTATTTATACATTTGATATAAACTACCGACACTTGCATCTAAGAATTTACCAACTGCTTTAAAATTCCATTCATTATTTTCTCTAATAAGTTCTGCAAATATGATAGCTGTGTTAGAACCACCACTTTCTGTTAAGTTATACCTACAAATTTCTTTGTCCCTACTATCTTCATCAACAATTCTAACAAAAGCGTTTTGTACCTTTGCAAAACTTTGTCCTCTTTTTTTAGCATCATATATAGTTACTGCAAAAACAATTTTTGCACACTCTCTAGGTATTCTATCTAAAGCAACCGAAATCATTTCATCATCTCCGTCACCCTCACCAGTTAAGTTATCTCCATGAAGATATATTGCTGGTGCTCTTAAATTTCCAAAATAAATTAGAGAACTTTGATTTTGTACTCTCCCGTCTCTATCTAATAATATAGCCATTAAATCTAAGTCATAATCTGCTTGAAAACTAAAAAAGCCCTTTTTAACAACATCCCAACCTGCACCGACTCTTATATTTTTAAGTCCTGGATTTGTTTTACTTAAATTCAACACATCATTCTTTTTTAAATTTAACATTTTTACCCCTCACTCTTTTTTACATATATAACGCTAAAATACCATTTAAATCAGCTATCTTTCCTTCACCAATCGCTTTGAATTGCCACTCATATCCATCTCTATAAATTTCAGCAAATATATCTGAAGTTGCAGTTGAAACATTCTCTTTTAAATTAAACTTACAAACTTCTTTATCATTATTTTTTGCATCTAATAATCTTACATATGAATTTTCAACCATTCCAAACGTTTGTCTTTTAACTTGTGCTTCATGTATAGTAACAACGAAAACTATTTTTTCAATATTTTGATCAATTAAAGATAAATCCATCTCAATTTTTTCATCATCACCTTCACCCTCACCAGTTCTATTATCTCCTTGAAGTGCAATTCCTTGTCCTCTCATATTGTTAAAGAATATAACATCTTCAGGAATTCTAGCTATTTTTCCTGATTTATTTAGAAGAAAAGCTGCAATATCTAAGTCAAAGTCAGCGCCTCCAACTGCAACATCCCATCCTGCACCTAATATGACTTTTGTTAGTCCTGGATTTTTCTTTGTTAAATTTAACACATCATTTTTTCTTAAATTTAAAGCATTAACCTCATTACTTTTAAAAGAATTCATACCACCAAAATTAATTCCCATACTAATCTCCCCATTCCTACTAATTTAATGAAAATATATTCTATAAAAATCCATAAAATATATTAATTTAATTATTCCATATTCCTACATAAAAAACAATAAATCCAACACTTTTCTCCAAATAATTTTCTTATATGTGCTATTTTAAATTTAAGCCTCAGCAATATTTCTCTTCATATTAGCTTTTATATTTTCAAGCTTATGTGAATTTTCAGCTCTTTGTTGTCTATTTGCTACTTGAATTGCTTTAGTATCTTCTATACCTTTCATTATTGTTTCAAATGATTTTTCTAAAGTTTCTATAGCAACTGAGCTTCCTGATGCCATTTTAGCAATCTCAACTGATTGTCTAGCTGTATTAGCTGCATTTCTCATAATAAGTTCATTTGTCTTATCATCAAGTTGTTTAATTGATTTTGCTTGAATTTCTTGTCTTTTTAAAATTACAGCTTGTGCTAAACATTGCTTAAATATTGGTAATGTAACTATAAATGATGAATTTATTTTTCTCATAAGATTAAAGTTAGACATTTGTATTGTCTGAATCATTGGTGCTGCTTGAATAGCAACATTTTCTGCTATCTGTAGATCATATACTCTTTGTGATAACATGTCTTTACTAATTTCAAGTTTTTGCATCATCATATGTTTTTCTTCTTCATTCATTGATGTATCCATTGGAATTTGATTAAGATACATATCAATTTCTTCTATTGCCATTTCACCTGCAACTATATATTTTTCTAAAATTCTATAATATTCAAGATTTCCATCATACAATCTTTTAAGGTGAGCATTAGAATCTCTTATATCATTTTCATATTTTTTTAATGTAACATATACTTTTTGAACTTCCATGCCCATAGTATCATACTTTTGGAACAACTCTGCTACTTTATTCCCCATCTTTTTGAATAGTTTTGAAATTCCTGAGTCCGGCTTTGCATTTTCTATTTCTTTAACATCAAACTTATCCATTATCTTTGTAAGGTTAACAAGCATTTCACTAGCTTCCTCTGATTTAACAGCTTTCATTGAATTTAAAAGTTCATCTGATATTTTTGAAATATTATCACTAGCTTTTTGACCAAAATTTATTATTGAGTTTGTATTTTGAATATCAACTTCACTTGTTAGTGCTTGAACTTCTCTCATACCTCTAAGTCTTTGCTTGTATTCACTTATATCAGCTGAAAAATCTTGCATTCCCATATCATTATTCTGCGTAGTCATTGCTCCACCTTGGCCCATGTTCATATTCATGTTCATACCACCCTGGTTCATTGAATTTGCATATCCTTGATTCATACCCATTTGATTATTTTGATATTGTGATTGCATTTGACCTTGCATTCCTTGGTTATACATTCCTTGATTTTGCATATTATTAGATTGTTGATTGTACATTCCTTGATTCATATTGTTTCCATATTGGTTCATTTGATTATTTTGCATTCCTTGATTTATAGGATTGCCATACTGATCAAATTGTCCACCTTGACTCATTCCCATCTGATTATTCATTGCTTGTCCTTGGAAATTATTATTCATATTTTGATTCATTGGATTCCCATATTGGTCATATTGTGGATTCATTTGACCTTGATTCATACCCATTTGGTTATTCATATTTTGGTTTCCACCTAAATTTATATGTCCTTGTCCTGCTCCCATTTGATAATTCATATTATTCATGTTTTGCATTTCTTCTGGACTTGGTGCATTTTGATAGTCCATATCTATCGATTTATCCATATTTAATTCTTCATTTTCAAAATTATTCATACAATACCTCCAAAATATCTTATTTATTTAAATATTCTTGATAAAAAACCTTGTTTTGCAGTTCCTATATTTCTATAATTTGTGTTATAACTCATTTCCTCAAGTCTACTAATATTAACGATACTATTATTTAGGACTTTAGTTATATTAAGTAATCCAGAAGGATTAAATATAACTATATCAAGCCCAACTACATGTAAATAACCAAGTAACATTAACATATTGTCACTAATTGTATCTTCATTATTTAAAAATATAGTTATCTTAGGAATATTAGCTGTAAAATCAAAATTATCTATAAGTCTTACTATCTGCTCATTCATTTTTAGAACTAACCCTAAAAGTTTAAGTCTGTCCTCTTTATTAAACTCTATAGCAAAGGTACTTCTACTAGTAATAACTTCATTAAATTTATTTAATAAGAAATTTTGAACTTCTTCGCTATACTTTCCAAATCTATAAACATTTGCTTTTTTTATTTCATTTATATCAAATGTTCCATCACTTAGTTGACAAAACATAAGACTATACATATCTTGATCAACACTTGCCTCTTCAGATATAAAACCACTATTAAAGAATAATGTATTATCTGATTTTGTGCAGCATGCTACTACTTTTTGATATTCTTCTTTATTTCTATAAACACCATCTAATTTTTTAAATAAACACGGAACAGTCACGGTCTTCCCTTTAACTTTAAATCCCGGTCTAAGTTTTGCACTTTCATTCCAATAACTTAAAATATCTTCAGGAATTCCATCTATTAAAATGCTCTTTGTTGTGCCATCTCTAAATTGCCATGGCATAAACATTCCCGTTCCATCAAATAATTGTTCTTGAACATCTCTTTGGATTTGTTTTGTAATACTTTCCACATTATCAATCACTGAACCTTTTTTAGCTCGCTCATTTAATGTTTCTATATTTAAAATCCCCATATATTTTTCACATATACTTAAATTATCCTTATCTACCTCTGTGAAATATTCTTCCTTAAGTGGATTAATATAAACAACGTCAAATTCCATTTTGTATAACATTATAAGAAAATATACTGAATGTTTATCTATATTCCCATAATATATACACTTAGGACTAATTTCATTTTTATAATTAATATTCCTTATATAACTATAACTCCAAACTATTAATTTTGTTATGAAGTTATTCCTAGCACTATCATTGAAAAAGCTTTCATTTTGAAGGGATAAGTTAACTGTATATTCTAGCGCCTGCAAAAATTTGAAATTTTGCTCTGAATCATCTAATATAGTAATATCTTCGCCTGATAAATTATGGATATTCATATTGTTAAGCTCATTAAATATATACTGTATAAGCTCCATTTCTCCTTGAAGAGGTAAATTATTATCAAAAATTAAGCAAATATCATCATTATCTTGGCATTTCATTTGTAATGTCTTTAGAACATTATTATAATTATTTTCTTCCTTCACACCTATATATCTATAAAAATATGGTTTAAACTGTGCATAATCACTAGTTCGTTCATATTTTTTTCTAAACATTGAGTGTGTCAAACTCATAAGTTCCAACCCTAACCTCTCCTTACTACAAAATTTTAAGTACCTCTATTATAACACTTTTGTAATCTAAATTTCAGAATTTTATTTATTAAATTCTAGTAAACATAACTTTAAATATTCAATTAAATCTTCTGTAGAATAAATTCCTTCTTTTTCAGTTATAAAAGCCTCATCATGTCTAAAACATGCGTGTTTAGGTATTATTGCTTTTCCTCTTGTAGTAAATTCAATATCCACTTCACTATCTCCTGCAGTTATAAGATTATTTATCATATATTTTTTTACTATATAATCTACCGCATGGATTTTATTTATTCTGCTATCTATAATAAAAACTTTTACTCCTATATGCATTACTTTTATATTAGCCTTAAACTTATCTTTTAAAACATTAAAAGTTTCAAATGCATCTATTTTATTTTTACATTTAATTGTTATATAAAAATCTTCTATATTTCTTACCTCTTCATAAGGCAAATTAAAAGTTTTTATAAATTCAATATCATGTTCTACATCTTTTTTGCTTATAATTTTTTTTATTTTTTCATCCCAATCTTTATCTAAAATTCCATTAACATATATTTGTGCACCATTTGTGCATATAATTACGTCTGGATTATAATTTTTAATAAAATTCACTCTAAGTGTTTGAGTAATATTTCTCATAGTACAAGGAATAAACTTAATCTCTTCTATTTTAAGAATATCTAAAAAATCTTTATAACTTTTTTCAGTCATATAAGTTATTTCCTTCTCCCCATTGTACTCAACACATTTATATCCTTTGTTTTTAGCATGTATTATAGTTCTATCAAGATCTGTAATAAAATATATGTCATTCATTATTGTTTCTCCTCTTGAGCTATAATTGCTATTGCTTTATAATCACTTTCTTTATATATCTCTATTGGAACCTTTTTAGCTTTTGCAAGAATTATTAATTGTTTTACTTCTTTATCATCTATATCCTTAAGTAAAACTACCTTCGCTTTTCTTCTTAGTAAGACCCTACTTGCCTCACCAATGCTTAATTTCACTTTATTTATATCATCAACATGATATTTATCTTTAATTTTTTGTGAAACCTGTTTTGAATACTTACTGTCTATTTTTTCTGCTATACCACATTCTACATTTTTAGTAAAACATTTTGCTATCTCATCTACATAAAAATCTGAATAATCGTTTTCTTTTAAATACTCTATATTAATAGCTCCATGAAAATCATTTTTGCCAATATACTTATCATTAAGAATAGTTCTACTTATAAGACCACTTACAGTTGCATTTAAAACAGAATTCGGTACTGAAATATCTTCTCTTGTTCCATAAATCTCACATAATTTAGCTGGATCTGCTATTACTGCTAAGGATTTATCTATATTTTGATTATATCTCCTGTTAAACTCTGTAATAGATTTATCTAATTCATTTATTATTGAGCCTTTCCCTGTCCACCCATCAACAAATTGAATTTTAGCATTTTTATTTTCATCTAAAATATATTTAAGGGCATTAAAATCTATTCCCTTTCCTCTAATAATTGAAATACTATAATGTTTAATATCTATATTATATTTTAATTTTAAATATTTTCTAATAAGTATTCCATAAGGAGTTCCTGCTCTTGCTAATGAAACTATTATTAAATCTTCCATTTTTTCTTTGTATATTTTTTCTGCAAGAATAGCTACATACTCTGCTATTTTACTTGCTTCACAACTTAACATTTTCAAAAACAACTCTTCTATGTCTTCATTTGGTTTCTCTTCCTTAGAAATAAAATTTGAATAGCTTATTCCCTGTGCTATTAATTTTTCTTTCTCCTCAATACTAATCTCTTTTAATATCCCTGTAAGGTCTTTTAAAAGAAATATACAATCTTTTTTATAACTGCCTTTAATATTCAAGCTAATCCCCCCAATTAAATTTTAAAAATAGTAAAATTCTTAGTAAGTCTTATATTTAAATCTGTTTCTGTAAGAAATATAACTTCATCAAACTTTTCTTCTATTTCTGATTTATTATAAAAATAATACTTCACACCTCTGTCATAAAAAAACATTTTTTCTTTTACTGGATATCCTATTTCATTTTTACAATAAATAGGACTTCTTGTAGTTGATTTGAATTTTATTTCTCCATCCAAATAGGCTGCAATCCTTGATGGAATGTAAATATTTTCTCCATGGCCTAAAACTAAGACTTTCTTTTTATAACCTATTTCCTTGTTTATAACTTTTGCTATATTCTCGCACTGTTTTTCTAAATTAACTATGTCATCATAGCTTATACCAAATCTACCTGTATTACATATATAAGATTCTTCTTTATTTTCTTTTGTCTCATATATTACTCTATCTAAAATTCCACTTATATCCTTAACATCAACTTTTTCTTTTAACTCTAAAATATCTGAATCGTAATAAATTGTTTCATCATCATTTTTTATAATTCCTGAAATTAATGATAAAACTTCAATCTCCACTTCATTGTCAGCTTTAAAATTTTCGTACAGGCTTAAATATTCATCATTTCGCCAATCTAAAACACTTAAAATACTATACTTATCTATTCCTGTAACCTGTTTTAATTCCTTTATTATGTTTAGCATTGACTTACCTGTTGTAATTTCATCATCTACTAAAACTATTCTATCGCTACTTGTAAGACTTTTTAAATTTTCTAAATAACATTTATGAGTTGTAGCATGAGAGTGTTCCTCTTCAAACTTCAAGATAGAATTTAAGCTTATTATATTTTCTCTAGTTGTTGTTAAATAAAATGAATCTTTAATAGCTGATGCAACTGCCATTCCTAAACCTGTTGCTGTTTCAGCAAATCCTAAAACACAAACTTTTTCTTTACACATATAATTTGTATTTAATAATTTTCCCAAATTATTGTTATGATTTTTGAAATTACTAACTATTAGTTCTGTATTTTTATTTTTTTCACAAATAAGTGATGCTAAAATATATCCAATCCCTTTACAAACATCCGGATTAACTTCTATATGTTTACCAAGTATTTTACTAACAAATAAAAAATTTCTTTTTTCATTATTAGCTCTACTTGCCATCACAATTAAATCATTTAAATTTATATCGTATATATTTCTTTTTATTTCTATATTCATTTATTTCCTCCCATAAAAAGTATGTCCTTTTTTATACCTTCTTTTAAAACACCAAATACATTAGCTCTCTCTATTATTTTCTTTGCCCAATTTAAATGAGGTGAGGCTTCATTCATTTTATTATTTGAAAATCCTTTAAAAACTCCACCTATTTCTTCAAGTCCAACTATACTTTTTGCATCTATATAATCTTCATACTCAACTACAAAATTTTCATTTACATATTTAATTTGTTCTGGATGAATAACTGTTTTTCCAAAGAATCCATTTTCCAAATCTAATCTTAATTCCTTCAATAATCCTTGTACTTCTTTAGAGTTTTGATTTTCTGAAAAATACTCCCATACAGGTGCTGATACTACATAGTTCATCCCTTCTCTACCAAAAATATTAATTATGTCAATCAAACAATCTCCAACTACTTTAACATCATAAATATTAGAATTAACGCTTCGTCTTAATCCAAATTTAGATGAAAAATCTGTACCCCCTACTCTAATATTTAGAACTATACTTTCATATTTTTTTATCATTTCTTTAAGTGCTAATAACGTTTCAAATCTTGTTTCTTTATAAATTATTTCCTCACTTTCAAGAATTGGCATAACATAAAATTGTATATCAAACTTTGCTGAAAACTCTTTCGTTGTATCTAAATAATCTTTTGCATTTTCTATATTAAATTTTGGAAAAACAAAGCCTGACAAACATCTTGCTTCTTTAAGGCTAAGCTTTGACATGAAATTTTTAAACTGTCTTCTATTTCTTACCCTTATGAAAATAAGAGGCATAACTTCAAGTAAAATGCCTCCATTATCAATCTCATTTGAAATTTTACTAAGTTGTTTAAATATGTTTTGTTCTGCTTGAAATACCTGGCTTTCCTTTATTGAATCCTCAAAGCAAATTGTAACTGCTCCGACTGTAGCTTTTAAATCACCTTTTATTTTTTCACATACATCCATAAGACCATTCATATATAAATTTGCACCAACTGCGTATTTCAAAATATTTTTATCACTAAATTTAGTAAACTCTAAAGGAAATTTCTCATAAAATTCCTTTTTAAGTTCATTTAAATATATCATTTACATTCACCTTTTTCCCTTTAAATAGGTATTATTTATTCTTTATATATTATACCATAAATTCCCATAACTCAAATTATATCAATTATTAAAATCTTGATACTTTAAGCTTATTTCATAATTCAATTAATAAAAAAAATAAATAAAAGGAAGATTATATAAAATAATCTTCCTTTTATTTATTAATTTGAAAATACTGGTTTATCAAATAAAAATGTATCTGAATTGTTATAAAGATAACTAT
>JBOGAY010000029.1:0-2521 GCA_051655925.1 Sarcina sp.
GTAAAAAAGAATCAGTATCTATATCTAAAGAAAAATATAAAGATGGAGAGAGTTCTTTAAAATGGAAGTTTAAAAAAAATGATTCTTTAAGTATTTTAGGAGATACAGGATATACAGTTTTTAAAAAAGGACAGCAAGAGAAAGCAAGAAGTAGCTATAGCATGTGGATATATAATGAGAAACCTATTGATGGAGAGATGTTGGTACAGTTTAAGAAAGATGGTGTAGTAAAATGTTGGTTTCCAATAAAGATGAATTTTAAAGGTTGGAGAACTATGTGGGTTCAATACGACAGAGATATGAAAGGAACCCCAGTTGAAGAAATGGATGAAATAACTTTTGTAGCACCTAATGAAAGTGGAGAGATATTAATAGATCAAATTATACCATCAGTATTAATAGATCCAAGACATAATGCAAGAGATGAACAGGTAGATTTTATTAATTTAGAGGCAGATACAGCAACTAATGCTCACTGGATGGCACTATATAAAAATTATAACCAAATAGATAAAAAGGTTATACAAAAAGAATTAGCTAAGGATGAAAAAATAGGAATTAAAAAAATTGAAAAAAGATATAGAGAAAAACTTCTAAAAAAAGTTAAAGTGACACCAGAAAAAATACAAAATAAAGAGGAAGAGTTTTCTAAATATAAAAAAATAAATTTAGAATTTATTCAAAGATTAGTAATATATGAGGATTTAAAACCAGAAGAAAAAAATAGAATAAAATATATAGCAACAAAAGAATTTGGAGCATATTTAAGAGATTTAGCATATATGTATAATTCCACAACTAATGCTCAAGAGAAAGAGAGAATTGCTAAGCTTTTCAATGAAAGTTTAGAGTATATGTACGATCAGGGATGGACAAAGGGAAGCGCCCAAGGAACAGTTCATCACCTTGGATATCAAATGAGAGAGATCTATGAAGCTATATTTTTGATGAAAGAACCATTAACAAAATTTGGAACAGTAAATAAAGCTAAAGATATGGTAACTTGGTATAGTGCTATGGGAATGATATATACACCTAAAGAAGATTTTAAAAGTGTAAATATCGATGTTTTAAATACAATGCTTCCAGGAATGTTAGCAGCTATACTTTTAAATGAAAATGAAGCTAAAGAAGCCAAAGAGTTATACCAACTTCAAAACTATCTTGCAAAGTCTATAAAATATTCTCCAGGAGTTTTAGGAGGATTTAAATATGATGGGACAGTTTTCCACCATATGCAAAATTATCCTGGATATGCAAGGGGAGCTTTTCAAGGATTAGTACCAATAGTATATTATTTACATAAAACACCATATAGTATAAAAGGAGAGGAATATAATATTGTAAAAAAAGCAGTTTTAACAACAAGATTATATTCAAATAAATATAACTATCTTTTATCTTTAACAGGAAGACATCCACATGATAAGTCAAAAATAGATGTAGAAAGTTTTAGATTGATGGCTTTAAGTGGAGAAAATGGTGTAGATAAAGATTTAGCAGAAGCTTATATAAGATTGAGTAATGATAAAAGAAAAACTGAAAAGTTAAAAAGTATGGGATTTAAGGAAGAAGTAGCACCTATAGGTTCTTGGACTTTAAATATGGGGTCTATTCAACTTCATAGAAGAGGAGAATGGTTAGTTGGAGCTAAGGGGTACAGTAGATACTTAGTTGGAAATGAAACATATATAAAAAATAATTTATATGGAAGATATATGAGTTATGGAGCAGTTCAAATTTTAGAGGGGTCATTAAAAGAAAGTGGATATGTTCAAGAGGGATGGGATTGGAAGCATTTTCCTGGAACTACAGCGATAGATGTACCTTTTGAAAAATTAAAATCCAATATATCACAAGTGGATACTAAAAGTGGTATTGAAGAGATGCTACTTTCAGATGAAACATACTCTGGAGGAAACTCCTTAAATGGAAATGGTATGTTTGCCATGAAACTTCATGAACATCCAAAGTATAATGGTAGCCATAAAGCTAGAAAGTCAGTATTTTTCTTTAATAATAAAGCAGTTTTGTTAGGAAGTGGAATTGAGAATAATGACAGTAAAAGTGAAACTCATACAACTCTTTTTCAAAATTATTTAGGAAAAAACTTGAAAAAAGGATATACAAAAGATGGAGAAGTATTTTTAGATTCTCAAAATAATATGTATAAAATTATAGTAGGAAATACAGTTTCAAGAAAAGGAAAACAAGAATCTAGAGACCATTCAACAGGAAAGAAAACAGAAAATAATTATGAGTTAGCTTATATAAATCATGGTAAAGCACCTAAAAATGCTAAGTATCACTATGCTATTTTAATAAAAGGAACAAAAGAGGAGCAAGGGAGATTTAAAAAGAGTTCAGACTATGAAGTTTTAAACCAAGATAATAATAGTCATATAGTTAAGGATTTAAAAAGCAATACTATTGGATATGCACTATTTGAGGGTGGAAAAGTAAAGGACAATAAATTTATAGAATCAGTGGACACTCCATCAATGATTCTTCTTCAAGAAAA
>JBOGAY010000030.1:0-9574 GCA_051655925.1 Sarcina sp.
CTTGCACATTGTCTCTTAAATCTTCTAAGTGCTTGTTCTAATGATTCGTTCTCTTTAACTCTGATTTCTGACATTCTTTTTCCCTCCCTCCGCTAGCGTAAATTATAAATTAATTCACAGCTGTGGGCTAAATAACACATGGTATATTATACAATAAGTATTTTATCAGTGTCAATATTCTTCTTAGAATTTTTTAATTAGTCCACCTGATAAATTTAACCAGCTGGCCAAGTTAATTCTCTTCCAGCCATTACATGAAAATGCAGGTGACTTACTGTCTGCCCTCCATCTTTCCCACAGTTAGTTACGACTCTATAACCTGTATCGGCTATATTTAATTCCTTTACTATTTTATTAATAATAGTAAAAATATGTGCAATAACTGTTGAATTTTCTTCATTTACTTCATTAATACTTTGTATATGCTCCTTAGGAATAACTAAGAAGTGAACTGGAGCTTCCGGCTGGATATCATGAAATGCTAAAACCTTATCATCTTCATAAATCTTTTTGCTAGGAATTTCGCCTGCTGCTATTTTACAAAAAATACAATCTGACATTTTTTCACCTCCTACCTAAAACTCTAAAAATAGTATATCACTTTTTCTATATTATTTTAACTAATATATTAATAAAATATTTATTTTTTTCTAATAATTTAATATTTTTTTGTTTATCCACCAAAAAGAGGTAACAGATATATCTTATTACCTCTTTTAGAAATTATTCTATAATTTCACCAATTGCTATTTCACCTTCACTAGCAATTATTTTAACCTTACGAATTTCATTAATTATATTATCATAAGATCTAGCTTCAACTTTTAAATAATTTTGAGCATATCCTGTAAATACATTACCATCATTTTTAGTTTCAAATAACACATCAAGCTCTTTTCCTATATTTTCTTTAGCATAATCAGCTTCATTTTGAGCATTTAACTCAATAAGTTTCTTGCTTCTTTCTTCTTTAATGTTTCCATCAATTTGATTTTCCATTGTAGCAGCTTTTGTACCTTTTCTTGGACTAAACTTAAATATATGCATTTTAGCAAGTTTAATTCTCTTTAAGAATTCATATGTTTCATTAAATTCTTCTTCTGTTTCCCCAGGGAACCCAACTATAACATCTGTTGTTATAGAAACATTAGGAAATCTCTCTCTTAAAAGATTTACAGTAGCCTCATACTCATCAGCTGTATATCTTCTATTCATTCTCTTAAGAGTTTCTGTACATCCACTTTGAAGTGATAAATGGAAGTTTGGACATAACTTTTTAAGCTTTATCATTCTATCTATATTTTCTATTGAACAGAATCCTGGTTCTATTGAACCTATTCTAACTCTCTCCATACCATCTATTTCTTCTATTTGCTCTAGTATATCTACAAGACTTACTTTTTTCTCTAAATCGTGCCCATATGACGCTGTATGGATACCTGAGATTACAACCTCTTTAAATCCATCCTCAGCAAGCTTTGTTACCTCTTGAATAACTCTTCTTGGATCTTTTGATGCAAGTGAACCTCTTGTATAAGGAATTATACAGTAAGTACAAAATCTATTACATCCATCTTGTATTTTTAAGAACGCTCTTATCTTTCCTTGATATTCCTTAACATTAAATTCTTCAAACACCTTATTTCTAAGCACTGCTCCAACCTTAACTTGTTGTTTTCCTTCATCTTTAGCTTTATTTACATAATATATGATATCTCCTTTGTTTCTTGTTCCTAAAACAACATCAACACCCTCTATAGCAGCAACCTCTCCTGGTGCTATTTGTGAATAACATCCAACTGCTGCTATTATAGCTTCTGGATTTTGTCTTCTAGCCTTGCTTATAAGTTGTCTTGACTTTTTATCTCCCATATTTGTCACTGAACATGTATTTATAACATACACATCAGCAAAATCAGCATAGTCTACAACTTCATATCCTTCCACTAAAAATTTCTCAGTCATAGCATCTGACTCATATTTATTAACTCTACATCCTAAAGTAGAAAAAGCGACTTTCATTATTAAACTCCTCCTAAATCTCCAAACTCATATTGAAGTAAACTAGCACAAGTAAACCCTGCAGTCTCTGTTCTAAGAATCCTTGGTCCTAGTGTAACAATATGCGCATTTATATCTTTTAACTTTTGTATTTCTTCCTCTTCAAATCCACCCTCAGGTCCTATCATAACAGCAACTTTTGTGAAACTTTTGTTAGAAAGCTCTCTTGCCATTGATTTAATTCCATACCCAGTAGCATTTTCATAAGGCACAACTATTAAATCCATTTCCTTCATTTTTTCTAAAGCTTCTTCAAACTCAACTGGAGTGCTTACCTTTGCAATATGACTTCTTTTACTTTGCTTTGAAGCTTCTAGTGCTATCTTATTTAATCTATCAAGCTTTTTAAATTCTCCTTTAAGTTTAACATCCACTCTATCAGTGATTACAGGTATAAACTCACTCATTCCAAGTTCTACACCCTTTTGAACAATTAAATCCATCTTGGCTGCCTTTGGCATCCCTTGGAATAAATATATCTCAAGCTTGCTCTCATTATTTATGTCAAGCTTCTCTAATATTTTAACAACAACTTCTTGTTTAGTTACTTCTTCAACCTCCCCAAGGAACTCTTGTCCTGCGAGGTTATTTATAGCAACTTTCTCCCCTTTAGTAACTCTTAAAACTTTATATATGTGCTTTACATCATCACCTTGTATAAACGCATGTGTATCTGTAAAAAGCTCCATTGGAGTAAAAAACTTATGCATACTAACTCTCCTTTAAAAACTATTTAAACTTAGCAGTTATACAGTTCCACTCACCTTCTTGAGTAGTTTCTATAACTTCAAATCCTTGTTCTTCAAGTTTATCTAGAACCATTTGTTTTCTTTCATTTATAATACCTGATGATATAAATAATCCATCTTTCTTTAATATCTTTTTAACATCATCTGTTAAAATACAAACTATTTCAGCTAAGATATTAGCAACAACTATATCTGCCTTGCCTTCAACAACTTCTACAAGATTTCCAAAAACTACTTCTATATTATCAACATCATTAAGTGCAACATTCTTTTTAGCTGATTCAACTGCAACTGGATCTAAATCAACACCAAGTGCATACTTAGCCTTAAGTTTTGATGCAATAAGTGCAAGTATTCCTGAACCTGTTCCAATATCAAATACTGTTGAATCTTGCTTTACATATTTTTCAAGAGCCATAGCACAAAGTCTAGTAGTTTCGTGTGTTCCTGTACCAAAAGCCATACCAGGATCCATCTCTATAACCATCTCATTATCTTTTTTCTCATATGGTTCCCATGTTGGTTTTATAACTATGTTAGGTCCTATATGAGTTGGCTTATAATATTGCTTCCATGTATTAGCCCAATCTTCTTCTTTTTTCTCAGCAGTAATAACTTCACCACTTCCAATTTCTATTCCCCACTCTTTAATTTCTTCTAATCTTTCTTTTACAAAAGCTATGATTTCATCAATGTTTTCAGTCTCAGCAAAATATGCCTTAACAACTGCACATTCACCATTATGTTCAAAAATATTAAGGTCAGCAAAATCCCAAGTTAATGCTCCTTTTTCTCTACTTGTCATATCTTCTGGGTCTTCTATTGCAACTCCTTTACAATCTAAAGCGTAAAATATACCTGACACAGGCTCTAATGCCTCACTTGTAGTAATTACTTGTACTTCTATCCAATTTCCTTCCATATGTACACATTCCTTTCTTATCAATTATGATGTCTATTTTAAGAGTTTTATATATATGATTAAGCATAAAAGCCTTTATTCATAATTCCTTTAAATATCAATATTTCTATTATAACCGTAAACAATAAAATTTCAAACTAATCTATATATTTTTATTGTTAACATAATTATATTAATATTTACTAACTTACAAAAAATACATCAAAAAACCTTGGCTATTACACCAAGGTTTTTTTAGAACTATTTCTTTTTAAACATACTTCCAAGTTCATCCATGATTCCTTTTTTCTTTGTAGCTGCAACTTCATCTGTTGCCTCACCTAAAGTTTCCATAAATGCTTTTAATGCTTCTGTTTGTTCTTTATTAAGATTTTTTGGAACTTCAACAATAATATCAACATATTGATCTCCTCTTAATGTTGAGTTAACCCTTTTAGCTCCTTTTCCTTTTAATCTAAATCTTGTACCAGGTTGTGTCCCTGCTGGTACTGTATATTTAACATTTCCATCTATTGTAGGTACTGTTATTTCTTCACCAAGAGTTGCTTTAGTCATAGACATTTTATATGAATAGTAAATATTAGCTCCATCTCTTTTAAAGATTGATGAAGGCTTAACAGATATTCTTACATATAAATCCCCTGCTGGGCCTCCATTCGCTCCATGCTCTCCTTGACCTCTTAATGTAAGTATATTTCCAGTGTCAACTCCTGCTGGAATATTGACAGTTATTTTTCTTTGCTTTCTAACTATTCCTGTTCCTCTACAATCTGTACAAGGTGTATCTATAGTTTCACCTTTTCCTCCACACGCATCACATGATGAAGTTGACATAAAACTCCCAAGAGGTGTTTGTCTTTGAACTCTAATTTGTCCAGAACCATTACATTTTGAACATGTTTTCTTTGAAGTTCCTGGTTTTGCTCCTGAACCATTACATGTTTCACAGTTTTCTGTCCTTGTAATGCTAAATTCTTTTTCAACCCCTGTCATAGCTTCTTCAAATGTTATTGTTAAACTATACTCAAGATCGTCCCCTCTTCTTGGTCCATTCTTTCTTCTGCCAGATCCGCCACCGAATCCTCCGCCTCCGAAGAATGTTTCAAATATATCACCGAAGCCTCCCATGTCATTCATATCAAATCCGCCGAATCCACCAGCTCCACCACCAAATCCGCCATCCATTCCTGCATGACCAAATTGATCGTATTTAGCTTTTTCTTCTGGATTTGAAAGTACTTGATAAGCTTCATTTATCTCTTTAAATTTTTCTTCTGCTTCTGTATTTCCCTTATTCTTATCTGGATGATATTTAACTGCTAATTTTCTAAATGCCCTTTTTATTTCATCATCCGAAGCTCCCTTTTCAAGTCCAAGAACTTCATAAAAATCTCTCTTTTCCATTTTTACACCACCTAAAAATCAAAATATATTACTTAGAAAAAGGGAAGACACTTCAGCCTTCCCTTTTAAATTCTTTTTTAATTATACCAAAGCCTTTAATGTTTTGATAGTTTTAAATTATTTATCGTCTTCAACTTTGAAGTCAGCATCTACAACATTGTCATCTTTAGGAGCTTCTTGTCCTTGAGCTTCTGCACCTTGTGCTGCTTCTGGGTTTTGTTGATATAATTTAGCTGATATAGCGTAGAATTCTTGTTGTAATTCTTCCATAGCTTTCTTAATAGCTTCTAAATCTTCACCATCTTTGATAGCTTTTAACGCTTCAAGTTTAGCATCAACTTTGGCTTTATCATCAGCTTCTATTTTATCTTTTAACTCTTCTAATGTACTCTCTGTTTGGTAAACAACTTGCTCTGCATTGTTTTTAACTTCTATTGATTCTTTTCTTTTCTTATCTTCTTCAGCAAATTTCTCTGCTTCTTTTACTGCTTTATCGATTTCGTCATCTGATAAGTTTGTTGAAGCTGTTATTGTGATATTAGCTTCTTTATTTGTAGCTTTATCTACTGCTGAAACTTTAACAATACCGTTAGCATCTATATCAAATGATACTTCAATTTGAGGTACTCCTCTTCTAGCTGGGGCAATTCCACCAAGTGTGAATCTTCCTAATGATTTATTATCTCCAGCCATCTCTCTTTCACCTTGAACGATGTTAATTTCAACTGATGTTTGGTTATCTGCTGCTGTTGAGAATATTTGGCTCTTTCTTGTTGGTATTGTTGTATTTCTTTCTATAAGTTTTGTAGCAACTCCACCTAAAGTTTCGATTCCAAGACTAAGTGGTGTAACATCTAGTAATAAGATACCTTCAACACTTGAATCTCCTGCTAATACTCCACCTTGGATACCAGCTCCCATAGCAACAACCTCATCTGGGTTAACTCCTTTTGAAGGCTCTTTTCCTGTGAAGTTTTTAACTGCATCTTGAACTGCTGGAATTCTTGTTGATCCACCAACTAAGATTACTTTATCAATATCGCTTAAGTTTACATTTCCGCTGCTTAAAGCTGTTTTCATTATAGAAATTGTTTTATCTACTAAATCTTTAGTCATATCATCAAATTTAGCTCTTGTTAATGTCATATCAACGTGTTTTGGTCCAGTTGCATCAGCTGTGATGAATGGTAAGTTGATCATTGTTTGTGAAGCTGATGATAATTCAATTTTAGCTTTTTCTGCAGCTTCTTTTAATCTTTGAAGAGCCATTTTATCTTGTCTTAAATCAATTCCGTTTTGTGCTTTAAAATCTTCAGCAATGTAGTCCATGATTCTTTGATCAAAATCATCTCCTCCAAGTCTTGCATCTCCGTTTGTTGATACAACCTCGAATACACCATCTCCTAAATCAAGAATTGATACGTCGAATGTTCCTCCACCTAAGTCAAATACTAAGATTTTGTGAGCATCATCCATTTTATCTAATCCGTATGATAAAGCAGCCGCTGTTGGCTCGTTTATGATTCTTAATACATCAAGTCCAGCTATTTTACCAGCATCTTTTGTTGCTTGTCTCTCAGCATCGTTAAAGTAAGCTGGAACTGTTATAACTGCTTGTGTTACTTTTTCTCCAAGGTAAGCTTCTGCATCAGCTTTTAATTTTTGAAGGATTATAGCTGATATTTCTTGTGGTGTATAATCTTTACCATCTATATCTACTTTATAATCTGTTCCCATATGTCTTTTAATTGAAATTATTGTTCTATCTGGATTTGTAATTGCTTGTCTTTTAGCAATTTGTCCTACTAATCTTTCTCCATTAGCTTGGAATGATACTACTGAAGGAGTAGTTCTAGCACCTTCTGCATTAGTGATAACTACTGGTTCTCCACCTTCCATAACTGATACACATGAATTTGTTGTTCCTAAATCGATTCCTATTATTTTACTCATTTTAAATTTCCTCCTGAATTTCAAAATAATTTTTATTTCTTAATTTAATATTTTTTATTTAAATTTACCTTTCGGTAAGTGGTAATTGCTTTTAATAAAACTCCTATTCACATTCGTTCATCGGAGCAAGTTCGTATAACTAAATCATGGATTTAGATACTCACTTAGTTTGCTACTTTTACCATTGTAAATCTTATGACCTTGTCACCTTTTTTATATCCTTTTTGGAATACTTCAGCAATTGAGTTTGCATCAAAGTTTTCATCTTGGATATGCATTACTGCTTGGTGTAAATTTGGATCAAATCCATTTTCTATTTCAATTTCTTCAACACCTAGTTTATTAAGTGCATCTATAAACTGTTTGATAGTCATATCAACACCAACTTTTAAAGCTTCTACTGATGTATCTTGAACAGCTATTGCTCTTTCTAAGTTATCAAGAACTGGTAACATATTTTTAAGAACATCTTCACACGCATCTGTGTAAATTCTTTCTTTTTCTTTCTCAGTTCTCTTTCTGTAGTTTTCATATTCAGCAGCTACTCTTGTAAGTCTTTCCTTATAAGCTTCATTTTCATTTTCAATCTTCTGCTGCTTATCTCTAAGAACCATAAGTTCTTTTCTAAGGTCTTTTAACTCTTGTTCTGTAGCTTCATTTTCAACTTCTTCTACAGTTTCTTCTTTTATTTCTTCATTTAAAGTTTCTTCAACTTTTTCTTCTATATTTTCTTTTTTATTTTTTCCCATAGCTTTCCTGACACCTCAAATCCTATTTATTGTATTTAATCATCTTCATTCAAAGCTTCATTAAATTCTTTCATTACTTTTTCCATGATGCTTAAAACCTTAGAATAATTAATTCTTCTAGGTCCTATAAGAGCTATCGTTCCTAGGTCTCTGCCACCAATTGAATAATTTGCTGATATAACTGAACAATCTTTTGCTTCTGGGATGAAGTTTTCATCACCTATTTTAATAGTTATTCCATTACTCGAATCCATAAGACTTGTCATGTTTTCCTTATTATGAAGAAGTTCTAACATTTCTTTCGCCTTATTAATATCTTTATATTCCGGATAATTAAATATATTAGTAGCTCCCTCCATTATGATGTCATTATTACTACCGTTCTTTAATATTTCATAAAGAGCTGGAAGTATTGCATCAAAAATATATGAATAACTTTCTAAATATAATTTAATTTTTGTTATAACCTCTAAATTAATTTGATTAATAGATAAGCTCTTTAATGTCTCAGTAAGAATTATTGAAATCTTACTTAATATATTCATGTCTGGTATAGCTTCTTTAATCTTAATTAATTTATTTTTTATAAATCCTCCATCCATAACTATCACACAAAGAATTGTGTCTTCCGCTACTTTTATAAGTTGTACTGAATTTATACAACTATTATTAATTGATGGTGTGTTTACCAAACAAGTAAGATTTGTAAGTTCTGAAAGTAGTGAGCTTACTTCATGAATTAAAGCATCAATTTCAACTTTATGTTTTTCAACTAGTTGTTTCTTTATCTTCAACTCTTCATCTCTACTTAATCTTTCATACTCCATTATTCTATCAACATACAGTCGATAGCCTTTACTTGATGGAACTCTCCCTGCTGATGTATATGGTTGCTCTAAAAGCCCCATATCCTCTAAGTCTGCCATTTCATTTCTGATTGTAGCTGGACTTATACCAAGATCATATTTTTTAGCGATAGTCCTTGAACCTACTGGTTCACCAGTTGCAATATAATCACTTATAATAGCTTGAAGAATTTTTAATTTTCTTTCATCTACCATATTAACTATCACCTCTTTTTATTAGCACTCATTAAGTTCGAGTGCTAATTACTATAGTTCTACTATATAACTTTAGTTATTTATAGTCAATTATTGTTTTTTGTCTAATTTCTCTTTTAAAAGCTATTTATCTAAAATATTTTTTAAATTCTTCATTTTTCTCTTATTTTCTAACAAAATCATTTATTTTAAAATAAACTTATAAAAGCATCTCTGACATAACCATATTAGAATACTCTATGCCCTTATCTGTTAAATAAACTTTTCTATTTTCTCTTTTAAGAAGGTCTTGTGATATAAACTTTTTGATAATATCGTTATAATATGAATCTATTGTTGTATTAAATCTTGCTTCAAATTCATCTTCATTAATACCGTCAATTAGTCTTAACCCCATAAACATGAATTCCTCAATATTTTCTTGAATAGTATTTTCACAATTTTCTTCTCTAGGACTCTCATTATTTACCAATTTCTCTATATATGTTTCTATTTTAGAGAAATTAGTAAATCTTTCTCCATCCATGTAAGAACTTGCTGCACTACCAAGACCTAGCCAGTTATTCATTTTCCAATAAGCAATATTATGTCTACATTCAAAACCTTCTTTACTATAATTTGAAATTTCATATTGACTAAAACCATTTTTTAAAAGAGTTTCTTTAGCTAAATGGT
>JBOGAY010000031.1:0-8486 GCA_051655925.1 Sarcina sp.
TATCCATTACCTTATCCTCACTATCACACTTTTTATTTTTTCTATTGCCTTTTATTTTAGCATTTTTTTCCTTAATATCAATAATTACTTATTATTTTTTTATATATTTGAAATTAATAAATGCTTTTAGTTTATTTAAAAACTAACATCTTGTATAATTTAATATAAATTACCATTTAAAGGAAAATAAAAAGGAGGACTAACATGAAATTCAACAAAAAAATCATTTTGAAAAATAATAAAGAGTTAGTACTTAGAAATGCTATATCTGAGGATGCTGAAAAAATACTTGAGTATTTAAATATTATTGGTGGAGAAAGTGATAACTTATTATTTGGTAAAAATGAGTTTAATCTATCCATAGAAGAGGAAAAATCAATTATCAATAATTTGAATAACTCTAAGTTTGCAATTATGTTACTTGGACTTATAGACAATAATATTGCAAGTATTTTTGTTATAAATGCTTCCCCTAAAGATAGAATTAGTCATAACGCACTACTTGCTCTATCAGTAAAAAAGGAATATTGGAGAATTGGAGTAGCTAGTGCTTCATTAGAAAGTATTATTGAAATAGCTAAAGCACATAATATTAAAACTATTAGTCTTGGTGTGAAAGCTGATAATATTCCAGCTTTTAATCTTTATAAAAAGTTTGGTTTTCAGCAGATAGGTCTTCATAAAAATCATCTTAAAATTAATGATATCTATTATGATGAAATTCTGATGGATTTGTATTTAGACTAAATACAAAAAGGAGAAAGTGATATTTTTTATCTCCTTTCTCCCATTTACTTATTTAAGGTTTCTTACCCCTTCTTCTAACATTTCTATCTGTAAAATAGTTTGTTCATCAGTTATTGTTTTGGGCTTACCTTCCTTTATAGCTTTATATAAATCATCATACACTCTACCATAATCACCATCTACTGACTTAACTCTTTCTTCTCTTATCCCACCTTGATTATCAGCATAAGTTAAAATACCATAATGTTTCTCTTCATCTATTCCAAAGTCCTTGTTTATTGGCATATGGAAAGCTTTAAGATGTTCTTCTTGTCTATCTTTAGTTTGCTTAACAAAAGAACCTTTCTTTCCATAAAGAACAAAACTAGGTCTCTGCTTTATTCTAAAATAACTTGATTTAACAGACACCTTTAAAGTTCCATAGTATAAGTCTAAATCAAAGTAATCATTCATTCTTCCTTTACCTAAAAGTTGTCTTACATCATAATGCACATTATCTGGTTTTCCAAAGTAACTAATAACCTGATCTAAAGTATGGCATGCATGACCATACAGATATGAGTTTGTCTTACTAAACTCTTTTGTCTCCTCTGGAACTTCTGGTCTAAAATAATCAAAATGCATTTCAAGTTCTAATAAATCTCCTAGCTTGCCCTCTTCAATAACTTTTTGTACTGTAAGAAAATCACTATCAAATCTTCTATTTTGATATGCTTGTAATATTAGTCCCTTACTCTTTGCAAAGTCAAATAACTCTCTTGCCTCTTTTGCTGTTTCAACAAAAGGTTTTTCAACTAAGCAGTGTTTATTATGTTCAAGTACAAGCTTTGCATACTCATAGTGACTATCAAGCCCTGTACAAACTACTATCATATCTATTTCATTATCATTTAAAAGTTCATTTAAATCTGATGTATAGTTAACATTATTAATTCTCTCCCAAACTTCTTTCTTTGAGTTTCTTTGATATATAGTTTTAATTCTAATATTATCTCTTTGTAAAACAAATGGAATGTGATATCTATTTGTACTTTTTCCATTCCCTATATAACCTATTGTAAGCATTTTAATCACCTCTATAACTTTAGTTCTAATATTGCTCTAAGAACTCCACCATACTTCATTTTCTCCTTTTTATTTACAAAGCCAAGCTTTAAAAATGTATTAAGACTATATGGATTATATGGTGAAACAGTAGCAGTTAAATATTTATTATCTCGTTCCTTAGATACTTCTATAAGATTTTTGCAAATTATCTCTTGGAGTTTATTTCCTCTAAAATCTGGATGAACTACTGTTGTTTCAATTTGACCAGTTTTTAAAATATCCTCTATTGTATAATTTAAATCATATCCATAATTTGACTTCTCATCTGCTTTGCTAATATAAACACCAACTGCTATAAGCTTATTACTTTCATTTAATTTAATGCCTAAAAAATAAGCATTTTTTCTAAAATAAATTTCAAATTCTTCTTTCGTTGTTTTAGCAAATATTTGTTTATCTTCTATTCCATCAATAATAAAATCTTGTAAATCAATAATATCATTTAAATCTTCAATTGATAACCTCTCTAACTTTGCTTCTACTTCTACATCATTTAAACTCCTGTTTTTAACAGTTAACATTTCTATCATTTTTATTCTCCTCCACATGAATTTCATATCTTCAAAATTTTTATTTCTAACCTTCATTTTTAATCATACATAATATCTATATATTATTATCTTTTAATAAAATCTCTTCTATATCATGATATATCAACTCTTTAATTATGTAAAATTTAAATAAAAAGCCTATACTCACTTAATCACAAGTATAGGCTTATAGAAATATTTTAGAATGAATAAATTTTATTTTTATTTTACTATAGTATAAATATCTTTTCTTCTTTCTGGTGCTTTAGGCTCTAAATCAGTATAACCTAAGACTATCATAGAAACTATTTCAAATCCTGCTGGAATTTTTGCAAGTTCTCTATTAGCATCTCCTTTTTCACCTTTAAATGCCATTGCACCTGTTTCTATCCAACAAGTAGAAACTCCAAGTGACTCTGCTGCTAACATAAGATTTTGCGCTGCTAAAATACAGTCTGCCTCTCCTGTTACTGCCTTTGGATCTCTTGAAATTGTAATAACTGTATTTGCCCCATAGAAGCAATTAAACTTCTCATTATTACCAAGCTTTCTTATAAACTCATTATCTGATATTTTAAAACTTTCTTTCGCATCTACATTTAAATTATCTAAAAGTTCTTGATTTTGTATAACTGAAAAATGCCATGGTTGCATATTATGTCCATTAGGGGCATAACTTGCTGCTTCTATCATTTGAATTAAAACTTCTTCTGATATATTTTTATCATTAAACTTTCTAACACTTCTTCTATTTTTTATTGTTTCTATCACTTTATTTTCCATTTTCATTTCTCCTTAGTATTTAATTTCTATTTTCATTTATATTTATAAAAAAATTTAAATAGATTTTCTCATTTCAATTAATAGGTAATGAGACTTTTCTTTAGCCTCAATATTTATATTCTCCCCTATTACCTCTAAAGAATCCCCATGTTCTAAAATTTCTTTATTAATTACTGATTTACCTTCTATTTGAACAAGATAAGCCTGTCTATTTTCCTCAACATCAAAAGTTGTTACTTCCCCTTCATTTAATTCAAGAGAATAAATATTAACATCTTGGTGAACATTTATTGGTGTCACATTATTTTCAAAAGATGATACCATATGTAACCATTTGCCTTGTCTATCAACTTCTTTAAATCTGTAATCACCATAGTTTGGTTTATAATCCCTCGCATCTGGTAAAATCCAAATTTGAAGAAGTCTTACAGTTTCATCTCCATTATTCATTTCACTATGAGTAACTCCTGTTCCAGCACTCATATACTGAACATCACCTCTACCAATAGTGTTTTCATTTCCCATACTATCTTTATGACTAAGCTTTCCATCAACTACATAAGATACTATTTCCATATCTCTATGAGGATGAGTTCCAAAACCTGTATGTGGCTGTATTAAATCATCATTTAGAACTCTTAATGCTCCAAAATTCATATTCATTGGATTAAAATACTCAGCAAATGAAAAGTGAAATTTACTACTAAGCCATCCAAGTTCTGATTTTCCCATATTATTATATTTATTTACTTTTATCATTTGTAATCACCTCTACATTATCACTAATTAGCGATATATTCTCAAAAAAATATTTTTATTTTTATTTAACTTACTTTTTTAATTTTCTTATTATTCTTATTAGAGCTTTTTGCTCGTCCACATTAAGAACATTCATAAAGTCATCAATATTATCTAAGTGTTTTGATAATGACCCATGCATAAGATTATAACCTTTCTCTGTTAAAGTAACTATATAAGATCTTTTATCCTGTGGTCCTTTATATTTTTTTATATAATCTTCTTTCTCAAGATTTTTTAAAACAACAGTCATATTACCAGAAGTTGATAATACACCATTTATTATTTCTCCAACAGTTAAATCTCCTTTACTATAAAGTATTTCAAGAACCGCAAACTGAGACATTGTAAGTCCAGTTTCTCTTATAGTCACCATCTCTTTTTTAGTAATATATTGATTTGCTCTTTTAAGTGCAATAAATGCTGATAAACTTGTTCGTTTGTTGTTTTCATTCTTCATGATTATAATTTATCACTAATTAGTGATAATGTCAAACTTATTTTTTTATTCTTAAAAATCCTGCTATTATACAAATCACACCTAATATTGTTGCAATTAGATTACCTATAAGATTTAAAAAGATAAACCCATTATTGATTATATTTAAAATTGGACTTAGAAGTAAAATACCACCAAAACAAAATAAGAAACTAGGTTTTCTATATAGATTTTGAAGTCCTCTTTGTGGTTTTATCTTCCCTACATAATGACCTTCATCATTCCCATATCTATTTTGCTCTCTTATTTCAGTTATAGCTTCTTGAAATTCATCTCTTTCATCAAACTTATCCATATAAAACAACTCCTTAAACTTTCATTTCTTCATTATACTCATTCTTACTCTATATAATTCTCTATTTTGATTTAATAATCCTTTATTTCTCTATAATCTTATTAATTCTGTTATAATGATAACTATCTACACTATAAGGAGATTAAATATGGATTACATATATGGTTATACAGACGATAACGAAGAAATAAGAGGAACTTGTCTATGTGGATTTGAATTTAAAAACTTACTAGAAACTAATATAAAAAGAGATTTTGAAACTAAATGTCCATCATGCGATAGACCTGTAAAAATAAAAGTTCTTGACTTAATTGTTGATTTAAGAGGATTAAAAGTTATAAAAAATAAACTTGAAAAAAGATGTGTTTCACTTATTATTGATACTGCTGTTTATAATATCTTAGATAATTATATAGAAACTTTCCCAAGTGATATAAAAGTATCTATTAGAGAAAAATCATTCAATAACTTTGAATTAACATTCAATGATACGCAGCTGTTTTTTGTTGAAATTAAAACTTTAGATATTATAAGAGAATTTAATAAATTTAAAACTAATTTTACTATTACAAAAGAAAGTGATCCAACCTTCAATTTAAATATCCAAGATGCTATTTATTATTAATTTAAAAATAACCCTAGAAGGAACTCAAAACGTGTTCCTTCTAAAGTTATCTACAATGCCATTTATTCTTTTCTTGCTTTAATACAATTTCACATCTACAAATACCATTAAGCATCTATGAATTTCTCTTTCATTCAATTTTCTATAACAAATATCTTCAATATAAGGTGTTATTTTCATCCTATTTGCTCTTATTAAATCACAAGTATATTCATCTTCTATCATTTCTGGAAGAATTATAAATATACTTTTTAAATTTTCATACTGTATAGCATGTGCACTTTGTTCTAGAACATCCGCAACATAACTTAGTTTTTCTTTTATTCTAATTTCTATTGCTAATTTTTTACCTGTAAGTCTCTGGCCTTCATATGAATAAGCTATCTCTGTTTCTATAAGCTTAAAATCCATTATATCAGTGCAAGCAACTATATCAAGAACTCTTTGCATATCTGGTTTTTGTGATGGAATAACTAACACGTCATCTAATAATTCTTCTTTAAAATATTTAACTTTTTGGGGTAAATTGCTTTGTATACAGGAATTTATTTTACAATACATAAGATACCTCCTAACATAAATCAACTATTGTTATAAATGTAATATTATTATAAATAGACCTATAATCCATTTGCACTGAATTGACATCCTCTATTACTATGCTTGGAGTTATAAATGAATTTTTATTAAACCCCTCAGGTAATACGACATAAGAACAGAAAGGAATATCTGTATTTGCTGTATGAGAGTGTCCTGATTTAAATGTTGAATACTCAACTTTAAGTGTTATATAGCCCTCTATTAAATATTTATATCCTGTAACTCTTTGCCCTTCAAGTGAAACTCCAACAGGTGTTTTTATAAGTTTTTCACATTGAATACTTGGTTCTACCCATACCTTAACTATTTGTTCTATATCTGGCTTTTGAGCTGGAATACAAAAAATATAGTCAATATTAGTTTGTTTGAAATTTTCTATGTTTTTCATACAATATTCATTTATATTATTGTACTCAATTAAATCTCTAAATACTTTAGCCATCTATATTCGCCTCTTTCATTATATATACTTCTGTTTATAATATGTTAATTTTAAATTTTATGATACAATGTATTCTTTTATTTACCTCACTTTATTTACATAGAAAAAGACTCATCAAAATTAATTTTTAATCATTCTTGATAAGTCCTTTTATATTTATCTTTTTTAATTTTTTTCTATGTTCCACAATAAGTTCTATAAACAATTTTTGTTGGTTTTGGTAGCTCTCTATATTTTTCTAAGTCCTTATCATAGTCAAATGGATTCTTTAAAGCATCCAAAAGTTCATGCATAACTGAATAATCATGTGATGTTGTTGCTGCACTTAAAGCCTCTTCAACTCTATGATTACGTGGAATTATTACAGGATTGTTTGCTTTCATAAGTTTCATAACTTCTTCTTTTGATTTGCCCTGTCTTTCTAATCTTTCAATCCATGTATCATGCCACTTTTCAAATAACCTTGATTTCTTAATCTCTAAATTCTCTATATTTCCTATCGTTAAGTTATAGAATGTATTTGTATAGTCAGATCTTTCATTTTGCATAATTGTAAGAAGACTTTCAACTATATATTCATCAGCTTCTTCTCTATCAAATAATCCAAGTTTTGCTCTCATTCCATCAAGCCATAATCCTTTATATAAATCTTTGAACTTATTAAGACTTTCTTTTGCTATATCAATAGCTTTATCTTGATTCTCATCTAAAATAGGTATTAAACTCTCTGCAAATCTTGCAAGATTCCACACACCTATATTAGGTTGATTTCCATAGGCATATCTACCACCATGATCTATTGAGCTAAATACAGTTTTAGGATGGTATGTATCCATAAATGCACATGGACCATAGTCTATTGTTTCCCCACTAATAGTCATATTATCTGTATTCATAACGCCATGAATAAATCCAACAAGTTGCCATTTTGCAATAAGCCTTGCTTGTCTTTTTATAACTTCATCAAGTAAATATCTATATTTATTCTCTGAACTTTCATATCCTTTAAAATGTCTATCTAAAGTATAGTCTGCAAGTTCTTTGATATCTTTTTTTTCTCCACCACCTGCTGCATATTGGAAAGTCCCAACTCTTAGATGACTCTTGGCAAGTCTAGTCAGAATAGCTCCCTCTAAATACTCTTCTCTAGCAACTTTTTCTCCAGTTGTAACAACTGCTAAACTTCTTGTTGTTGGAATGTTTAAAGCATACATAGCCTCACTTATAATATATTCTCTAAGCATAGGTCCAAGAGCTGCTTTTCCATCTCCACCTCTTGAATAAGGTGTTCTTCCTCCGCCTTTAAGCTGTATGTCTATTCTCTCACCCTTAGGTGTTATAAACTCTCCAAGTAAAACTGCCCTTCCATCTCCAAGCATAGTAAAGTTTCCAAACTGATGCCCGGCATAAGCTTGTGCTATTGGAATGCTATCTTCGATAACTTGATTCCCTGAAAATATATCTACAAGCTCTTCATTTTCTGGATCAATTCCAAGCTCTCTGCACAAATCAATATTTAGGATGCACATTTTAGGACTAGGTACATCACTTGGTGCTTGAACTGTAAAGAACATTTTTGGAAGTTCATAATAACTATTTTCTAACCTAAATAAATTTTTATTCATAAATCTTCTCCTTTTAAAGTCATGTAAATACTGTATATTACTAATAATATACAGTATTCATTTTTATTCAAATAATTTTATATATTCTGTATAACCTTCTTCTTCAAGATTATCAAATGGAATAAACTTTAAAGATGCTGAATTTATACAATATCTAAGTCCACCTTTCTCAAGAGGTCCATCACAAAACACATGTCCTAAATGACTATCTGAAAGTTCTGTTCTAACCTCAATTCTCTCCATTCCATGAGATGAATCTCTTTTTTCTTTTATAACATCTCTTGAAATAGGCTGTGTAAATGCTGGCCATCCACATCCTGAATTATATTTATCCATAGAAGCAAATAGTGGCTGTCCTGTTGTTATATCAACGTATATTCCTTTTTCAAAGTGGTTATCATACTCATTTATATATGGTCTCTCTGTTGCATTTTC
>JBOGAY010000032.1:0-5411 GCA_051655925.1 Sarcina sp.
GTTCTATAAGTAGGTCAATCTCAGAAATTGGATCTATTGCTGCTAAAATGTTATTTAAAAAATTAGATGGTAATGCAAAACACACTCAAAAAATTATTATAACACCTACTTTAAAATTAAATGGTTCTGAAAAGTTAAAGGAGTGATCTAAATAATCACTCCTTTTTGTTATCCTAATACATTAAATTTGAAAAGCAATATTGATATCAAAATTATTCCTACAATTATTCTTGTCGATGTGAAACCTTTTTTACCTAATAAGCAATAAATTATAAATACAATACTCACAGGTAATAATGCCGGCATAATTTGATCTAACATATCTTGAATTGAAAGAACTATTTCTCCTTCCTTATATGAATATAATAATCTAGCTTTTACTACAGTTGGTATCAAAGCTCCTATAACTGTCACTCCTAAAATAGTTGCAGCATCAGTCATTGCATCTAATTTATCAGTCACTCCGGAAAACAAATTCACTCCTTTATCATATGCTAAATATAAAAATTTCCATCTAATTGCTATTATTATAAGATTTGTCACTATCCATATTATTACTCCAACTGGATTTCCATTTATTGCCATATAAGCAGCAATAGAACCTAAAATAGTAGTCACTAAAATAAATAAGCTATCACCTACTCCACCAAAAGATCCCATTAATCCTGCTTTTATTCCAGCCACTGCTTCTTTTGATTGGTAGCCTTTCTTTTCTTCCATAGCAATATCTGCTCCTAAAATTAAACCTCCTAAATGCGGGCTTGTATTGTAAAATTGATTATGATACCTCATCATCTCTTTTAACTCTTCATCTTTATATAGTTTTTTTAAAATTGGTAGCATTGAAAAAAGATACCCTTGTCCTTGCATTTTTTCATAATTCCAACAGATTTGAGAGCACAATAACCATCTTAAATTTACTTTTGTTAAATCTTTTCGATCAATTTTTTGATTAATCTTCATACTCACCATCCTCCATTATAAAATTTTCAGAAGATTTTACTGCCATTGAAACGATATTTTTAGAATGTGATATTTTATATTGATAATATACCATTGCAATAGCTCCTCCTGTTAAAGCAACTCCTAATATTGACACTTTTAAATATGTAGTCATTATAAATCCGATTATTAACGCAGGAAAAAATTTATGTACAGGTAAAAATCTAGTTAAAATAGCTAAACCCACAGCTGGTAAAATTCCACCAGCTACTTTAAATCCTCCCATTATAGCTTCTGGAATATTTGAAATTACCATATCTATAAATTGTGCTCCAAAACTTAGCATCAAGAAAACTGGTATGGCTCTTGATAAGCCCCATGGAAATATTCCTAATACTACATTTCTTTCAATTGATTTTATATCCATTCTTTCAACAGCTTTGTCCACTCTTTTTTGAAAAAATAAATTTGTGAATCTAGCTAAAATATCTAGTTGTATCATTAATAATCCCACTGGTACTGCTAATCCAATAGCAATTTCAATTCCTGTTCCTGTTGCTACTGCAAACGCTGTTCCTATTATAGCTCCAGTTGTATAATCTGGAATTGAAGTTCCACCTAATGCTCCAACTCCTAAAACTAATAGATGTAGTGTTCCACCTATTATTAATCCTGTTTTTAAATCACCCATTATTAATCCTGCAATTGCTCCAACTAAAACAGGTCTAGTTCCTATTACTTGCGCTGCCAGCTCATCATATATAGCAAAGAATGCTAAAAGTGATAATAAAATAATTTGAATCATTGTTATTTGCATTTTTATCACCTAACCTTTTATTTTCTCTAAAATATTTTCCATTTTTTCCTCTAAATCAGCAGGTACCATTTGAGTCGTAACATCCACTCCCATTTTTATAAGAGTTGATAAATCAATAATATCTTCTTCTTTTAAAAATACTGATGGTCTTACTTGAATCGAACCTTCTCTTTGAGAAATATTTCCAACATTTATTTTTTTCATTTCTAAGCCATTTTCTGCTAGCATTCTTAATTGTCTTGGTGTTTTTGTTAAAACCATAACTTTTTGATCTTTATACTTTCTATTATTTATATTACGAACCGCACTCTCTACTCCTAATATACTTAATTTAACATTAGATGGGGTAGACATCTTTAAAGCATTTTTTTCTAAAGGATTATTTAAGATTTCATCATCTACTACTATTATTCTATCTACTTTTGTTACAAATATCCATTTTGTAACTACTTGTCCATGTATTAGTCTCCCATCTATTCTTATATGTTTTATTTCTTGGTGCATATTAATCCTCCTCTTCTCCTAAAATAGAACTCATTTCTATTTTTTCAATTATTTTTGTATTTTCTATTAAACTTTCAAATAAGTTCTTGCTAACTCCATTGTCCAATAATTCTATTAATAAAATAAGTGAGAGTCCTGTTATTATTATTATGTCTAAATTCATATATTCACCTTTTATTTCTACTAGAGTGTTAAATGGTGTTCCTGCAAAAATATCTGTAACAAATATATATTTTTTCGATTTATTTTCATTTAAAAATTTCAAATATATTTTTTTAAGCTCTTCTTTTGACATCCCATTTAAAAAAGAAATATAAGATACCTCTTCGCCTGTTAACATCTTTAATGTTTCAATAGTTCCTTTAGCATATTCTCCATGAGATGTCGCTATATAAGTAACTTCTTTCATTAGTTATTCCTCCTCAAATAAAATCTCTATAACAGGAACCAAAACATCAGGTTTTTTTACTGGTATTTCAATTATTACAGTTTTTAAGTCTAATTTATCTTTTATATGTAATACTTTTAGCTCATTATCTAAGTTTACTTCAGCTTTTCTATCTTCATTTAATGTCTTAGCTTCAATAACTTTCAATTCAGAATAATCATTTAAAAACTGAGCATATTTTATTCGCTTAGGTATATCTTTTAAAGTTAATGTTCTATATGGCCACGAAAAAACATGAACATATAGCTTATTTTCTTTCATAGTATATCTACAATCCTGTGGAGGATTCAACTCACTTCCTTTAGCACCATATAAAGATAGAGAATGCAATCTCATCCATGCTCCCACTTTTTCTAATATCTCTAAACTTTTATTATCTATTTCTCCTCTTCCATTAGGACCGATATTTAAAAGAAGATTTCCATTGTTTGATACTGTGTCAATTAACATTTTCACTATCATTTCAGGAGTTTTAAAATTATCATTATCTCTATGATAACCCCAACTCCCATTTAACGTTTGACACCCCTCCCAAATTACAATTTCTTCTGAATCACTTTTGTTTCTTTGATACTGTTCATGCGTTCCTACTCCACGTTTTAAATCTAATCTATCATTTATTATTATATTTGGCTGCAAATTAAGAATTAACTTTTCTAAATTCTCAGAATCCCAATCATCTTTTCCTTTTCCTTTTAAATCTCCCCAAACTTTAGACTTATATGAAAAATCAAACCATAAATAATCTATCGTTCCATAATTAGTTAATAATTCTTCAACCTGATTTTTTATATACTGCTGATACTTTTTTATATCTTTTCTTGCTTCTTGTTCATAATTTATTCTACTTCGATCTGGATGGTATCCATCTATTGTAAAATCTTTATGATTCCAGTCTATCAAAGAATAATATAAACCTATTTTTATTCCTTCTTCTCGGAATGCCTCAATAACTTCTTTTAAAATATCTTTTTTATAAGGAGTGTTCGTAACTTTATAGTCTGTGTACTTTGAATCCCACATTATAAATCCATCATGATGCTTTGTTGTAAAAACCATGTACTTAATTCCTGATTTTTTTGCAGTTTGAGCTAAAGCCTTAGGATTAAATAAATCTGGATTAAAATTTTCAAAATATTTTTGATAATTTTTTGCTTCTATTTCTTCCAATGTCATTACCCACTCGTGTCTTGCTGCTAAAGAATATAGTCCAAAATGTATAAACATTCCTAATTTTGAATTTATAAACCAATTTGGATCTCCATATTTTTCAGTCCATTTATAAACCATTTTGTTTCCTCCTGATAATTTTAGTTTTTTTTTAAATCATAATTTATTAGTAATATATATACTTTTTTTTATTTATATTGTCAATACTTTTTGGAAATTTTTTTCTTTTAATAAACGAAATATTTTTCGTAAGTAATTGACTTTTTTATAAATCATAAGGTATATTGTAGTAAATAGTATTATTTGGAGGTTTATATGACATTAGAAGAAATTTCTATTTTAACTGGTAGTTCCATCACCACTATCTCAAGAGTTATAAATGATAAACCAGGAGTTAGCAAAGAAAAAAGAGATTTTATAAAGAAGTTTCTTATTGAAAATGGTTTTTATAAAAAAGGTATTTTTACAGATATTTCAAAACAAATTGCAGTTGTAATTCCTGATTTACAAAATCCTTTTTTTGGAGAAATTGTAAAAAGGATTTCAGAAACTTTAAGAGAATCTGATTTTCAAATAATAGTTTTTGATACTGATGAAAATTTTCAGCTCGAAGAAAAAGCTATTGAAACTATTTTAAAAACTAATGTTCAAGGAGTTATAATTTGTGTTACCGATACAATTAACTCTTTAAAAAATCTAGAAAAATTAGAAAATTTAAAAATTCCTTTCGTTATTTTTGATAGAGAACTAGATTTTTATCAAGATGGTGTGTTTTTAGATGATTTCAAAGCTGGTTATCTAGCTACTAAATTTTTAATTGATAAGGGGCATAAAAACATCTCTATACTTCTAGGACCTTTAGGAGTAAAAAATGTTAAAAATAGATACTCTGGATATTTATACGCTTTAAAAAGTAATAATATTGAAATTAATGAAAAATTAGTTTTTGAAGGTAATTTTAAATTGGATAGTGGATTTAACTTTATGAAATATATTGATGAGGAAAATTTAAATACTTCGGCTATTGTATCTTGTAATAATTTCATGACTTTAGGAATTTTAAAATATAAAAACTTATCAAATAAAAATAACATTAAAAATTTAGACTTAATTGGTATTGATAATCCTGATTATTTTGATATTTTAAACTTAAAAATAAATTGTATAAGTCGTCCCATTTCCCAAATGGGAATACTAGCGGCTAACTTAATGTTAAAAAAAATCTATAACTCTGTTGATTATACTGAAAAAATAATTATTCAACCTAAATTAGAAATAAAAATTTAATATATTTAAAATCAAAAGAAAAATATCCTAAAAAAGAAGATTAAATTTATTACAAATTTAATCTTCTAATTTTTTATCTCATATTTATCTCTTTCAAGGTATCTGAAAGATATCCTATCTCTTCTAAAGACATTTTTTTTATTTCATTTTTCAATTTCATACGCTTTTTTATAAAAATATCTCTTTTAAGAGAGTAAAAAAGTGAAAAAATCATTATAGGAAGCAATATCAAAAGTGGAAAAG
>JBOGAY010000033.1:0-6547 GCA_051655925.1 Sarcina sp.
ATTATTGTGTATGATTTTTTAGTTTTATCAGCTTTAGGTGTGAAGTATTTCTTCTCCATCCAAGTTTGATAAAGTCTTTCTTCAAATTCTTTAGGATTATATGTAGTTGCTATATTTTGTCTATCCATGTTATCCATAAAAAACCCTCCTCTTTTACTCATTTATATTAATTTTTAATATTTATAATATTTCTAGCCTAACTAGGCAAATTATAATTTTACTCATATCAAACTTTTACAAGCTACTTAGAATAAAGGTAAAAATGCGAAAAAAAATACCTCCATCCATAAAAGGACGAAAGTTCGCGGTACCACCTTTTTTCCCTCTTCTAATAAAAGGGCTCTCTAAACTAACGACAGAATTGCCGTCTTTGACTACTTAATTTCACCAAAGAAACTCAAAAGCTACCTTCAAGATATCAAATATAAAAAATCTTACAGCCTATGGATTTTTCTCTCTAAATATTTTTCCTATCCTTACTCCTCTTTCTCAAAGTTTTATGAATATTAAATTATATATCTTATAATACTATTCACTAAAGTAAAATGTCAATAAATTTTAAATAAAAATGAAAAAGGAATAAAAATCCTTACTTAACATATTATTTTATATTGAGGTATATTATAAAATAATATGTCAATAATATAGTTGTTAATCATTTATATGGGAGGTTTAAAATGAATTATTTTTCAAAGGCTAATGAATTTTATAACAGTCAGGACTACTCAATTGCTTTAGATTATTATAACAAAGCTATTGAAAATAACCAGTATGAAGCTCATTCATACTACAATGCAGGCGTTTGTTATATAAAACTAAAAGATTTTGATAAAGCAATAAGAATGATAACATCAGCACTTAATTATTGCAAAGAATCAAAATACTTTTTTAATTTAGCATACTGCTATTCAATGAAAAAAGATAACCAAAAAGCTCTTAGATTTTTCAATCTAGCATGGGCACTTGATCATAGTGATAAAGATTGTGAAAAAGCAATTAAGCTCATAGGAAAAAAACTTAATAAAACTAGACCTTAACTGCATATTAGATAAAATAAAAGGACCATATTGAGTAAGAATATTTCTTTTCTCAATACGGCCCTTTTTAGTTATATTTAAATTTAATTTTTACCATTCTCCAATTACTTTAGCATCTTTATGAGTACTATTAAAATCTGGTGTTGCAAAATAATCTCCTGTGCTTGCAA
Source organism: Sarcina sp. (assembly GCA_051655925.1). Taxonomy (GTDB): domain Bacteria; phylum Bacillota; class Clostridia; order Clostridiales; family Clostridiaceae; genus Sarcina. Next base: position 1,208 of record JBOGAY010000033.1, read on the forward strand.
AAGTAGTATCTACAGGTATCCATTTTTGCTCACTTGGAATATATACTTCATTCCAAGCATGTGGTCCCCAACTTGTACCTGTATAACCTTCACCTGAAACTATCCTAACTCTTAATCCTACATCCATTGCCATAGCTGCATATAAACTAGCATAATCAAAACATACACCTTCTCTTGTATTAAACGCCTCTATTGCACCTGATGTAATCCCTTTTCCTTGATTTCTTGTAATCTCTTCTGCCTTAGCATCATCATATTGAATATTACTTCCTACCCAATTATATAATGACCTAGCTTTTTCAATATCAGTCTTATCATTTTTTACAAGCGCTTGTGCTTTTGCCTTTATAGCAGGATCACTCTTCACCGCTTCTGATAATGTTACTCCATTATAATATATAATAGTTTCTTCACTTACACTGCTTGGTTTTGTATTAGTAAACTCATAATCTCTAAATGGATTAGTTCCATTACTCACTTGAACACTTTTAGCATTTTCAATTGCATTTGTTATAAATGGAGATTCTCCTTTTATATGAATTATTCCTTTTACTCCTAAAAGTATGAAAATACTAGCAATTATAAGCACATATGCAATTCCTGCAGGAATATTATATAAAACTCCTTGAACTCCGGCTTTTTTACTATTTTTTATATATTTTTTGTTTTCTAAATTATTTAAACTTTTAACTAAAAATCTCTTCTTAAATAAGACTAAGAAAATATTTAAAATTAAATATATTATATATGTTGATACTCCATAAATAATTACAGTTAACATATATGCAGTAAATGAAGGTGATAAAATATCTATATTTATATACGAAATAAGAATAGATATTCCCTTATCAACCATCGAACTATTTTGTATTATAACGTAAGTTATAAATGCTCCTATATATGCTAAAATAACTCTTACTCCAAACATAAAATCTGAAAGCAAAGCTCCCTTATCAAATTTTTTAACTCCAGCACTTATAATCGTTATTAAAAATACTACTATTAGCAGTATATCTAAATAACTAGCTCTCATAATATTCCTCCTCAAAATCATCATTTGTTACTTTTCTGACTACTTCAGAAACTAAATCAAAATTATACCCTTTACCCACTAAAAACCTATATAGCTTTTGAGATAATTTATACTTATCTGTTTCTCTCTTTTTTATAGAATCATATCTTCTTTTAGCAAGCTTTATAGCAGTTTCAAACTCTGTTTCTTCATTTGCATTCTCATATAATGCTTCTTTAATAATAGATTCATCTATGCCCTTTCTTATAAGTGCATATTTTATTTTGTTTTTACCTTCTGTTTTAAGCTTATCTCTTATATACATACTAGCAAAATTTTTATCATTTATATAACCATATTCACTTAAAAATGCTAAAGCTACTCCTACTACCTCTTCTTCATAACCTTTTTCTATTAGTTTCTTATGAACTTCATTTTCTGACTTGAAGCTTCTTTCTACTATTCTAAGTGCTGTATTTTTACACTTTTTCAATTCATCTTCTATTACTATTTTTTTTATTTTTTCAAGATCTATTTGCATACCTGTTTTTAACTTTTCTTTATATACAAATTCACTATCACAAGCAAATGTAAACTCTCCATCAACGTATACATTTACTCTTTCATTATTTCTTTTTTGCACTTGTATATCTGTTATTTTACTCATAATTTATTCCTCTGATTTTAAAATATGAATTGTAGGATTTTTAAGATATTTATTAGCTACCCTTGTAATATCCTCTTTTTTAAGTTTTTCAAGCTTCTTCATATCCATTCTAAAGTCATCTATTTTAAGGTCTTCAAGACTTTGATGTATAACATAACTACAAAGTTCTGCTGAGTCTTCTAATGTTGAAAGAACTGCTGTTTTATGAATTTTTTTCATAAGACCAAGAGTATCTTCATCAATATTGATAACTTCCTTTTGTACGTTCTCTATAACCTCATTAATAGCTTCTAAACTTTCATCTACTGATTCTTCACCAACAGCTATAAAAATATTCATAAGTCTTATATTTTTACTTAAATCAATACATGTATAAACATCATAAGCTAGTCCTCTTTTTTCTCTAAGCTCTCTAAATAATATAGAGTTAGAACTTTCTCCAAGTTTATGATTAAGTATCTTAAGTGGCATTTCATCATCTTCTACAAGATCTTTTAATGAATATAAGTAACTTATTGTATTTTGCTCTATTTGCTTTTTATATGTTATAAATTCTCCTGCATTATTTCTTTCATTTATTAATTCAATTTTTTCTGCACATTTGCCTTTCCAGTTTTTAAATATTGTATTTATAAACTCAAAACATTCATCATGCTCATGTGAACTTACTATAACAATAGTCGCATTGTCTGGTGTATAATATTTTTTATAATACCCAAGAAGTTGTTCTTTTGTAAAACTCTCTACAACTTTTTCAGTTCCAAGCACATCATACCTTAAAGCAGAGTTTGTAAATGCAAATTCATTAAGTCTTCTAAAGCTTAAATCTTCTATGCTATCTTTACTACTTCTTATTTCTGCAAGTACTACCCCTTTCTCTCTTTTAATTTCTCTTTTATCAAATTTTGAGTTCATAACCATATCCGCTAAAAGTTCAGTTGCATTTTTTATCTCTTCTGTTAAACAACTTGCACTATAAACAGTTGAAAGATTATCTGTGTAAGCATTGTAATCTCCACCTAAAAACTCAAGTTCTGTATTTAATTTTTCATTATTTCTTTTCTTAGTTCCTTTAAACATCATATGTTCAAGAAAGTGTGATATTCCTTTTTCACATTCTGTTTCATACAACGAACCAATATTAAAGCCTATATTAACAGCTGCAATATTTGTATCTCTTTTTATAGTTATTACCTTTAATCCATTCTCTAAATTATATATTTTATTATCAAAATTCCATTTATCCATCAAAATCTCCATTTTTTAATCTCTATTTGCTTTAAATCTTACTATATTTCAAATTTCATTGTATAATATTAGTTAGGATAAACGCAATATAATTTTGGGGTGATTTTTTAAATGAACAAAAACATACTAATAGTTGAGGATGAACTTAGAATTAGAATTCTTCTAAGAGATTATTTTAGAAAAGACGGCTTTACTATTATAGAAGCAAGTGATGGCGAAGAAGCCTTAAAAATCTTTTCTGAAAATAGCATAGATTTAGTCATCCTAGATATAATGATGCCAAAAGTTAATGGCTTTGAAGTTTGTAAAACTATTCGTTCTGTTTCAAATATACCAATAATTTTACTTACTGCAAGAGAAGAAGAAGAAGATAAGCTTCACGGCTATGATTTAGGAGCTGATGACTATGTTACAAAACCTTTTAGCCCAAAAGTCCTAGTTGCAAAAGCAAAAGCATTATTAAAAAGAACTGAATCTGATAACATAAATAAAAATTTATCAAACTTCAATGGATTAAAGATAAATAAATTATCTCATGAAGTTAGTCTAGATGGTAATGAACTATCATTATCTCCAAAAGAATACGATTTACTCCTTTATTTAACATCTAATAAAGGAATTGCCTTAACTAGAGATAAAATACTTGATAATGTTTGGGGCTTTGACTACTTTGGTGACATAAGAACTGTAGATACAAATATCAAAAGACTTCGTGAAAAGTTATTACATAAATCTTCATATATTACTACAGTAAGAGGAAGTGGATATAAATTTGAAGTTAAAGATGAAAAATAATCTAACTAAAAAAATTTTTTCACAAAACAGTATATCTAAAAAACTTATATTAATCATATTTACCTTAATTGCATCACTTGTTATTGGTTTTATGATTTTTCAAAGTTTTTTCTTTCAGATGTACTACACAGACAAAAAAAGCGAGGACTTGCAAAACTCTGTTTTAAAATTTAGAACTATGTATCAGTACAAAGCTATGACTAATCCTGCAGAGCTTAATTCTGCAATGGCATTATTTGATGTTGAAAACACAGCAAAAATAGCTATTTATTCTACTGATGGAAAACTTAGATATATCGTTGGTGAAAATAGTAATCCAAGTCTTGAAGAAACATTAAATAGTATTTTTAATAAACTTTACTATGATAAGAGATATACTAATCAATTACTAGAATCAAATAAAATAATTACAACACTTGTATCTGGAGATTCAAGCGATAAACACATTGTTTCCATGGCTCCATTCTCCCTATATCATCAAAATGATTCTGTACTAATAGCAATCTCACCACTTAGACCAATTCAAGAAGCAAGTGTAATCATGAATGATTTTTATAAGGCAATATTCTTTGCACTTATTTTGATTTGTCTTTTACTTGCATATATTTTCTCGAATCTTATATCTAAACCACTACTTCAACTTAATAAGACAGCTAAAAAAATGAGTAGTATGGATTTTTCTGAAAAATGTGAAATTAAAAGAAATGATGAAATTGGAAGTCTTGCTAACACCTTAAACTTTCTTTCATCAAATTTATCAAGTGCACTTGAAGATTTAAAACTAAAAAATAAATCACTTGAAAAAGAAATTGAAAGAGAAAGAGAAACTGAAAAGTTTAGAAAAGATTTTATAGCTGGTGTATCACATGAGCTTAAAACCCCTATTGGAATTATTTCAGGATATGCTGAAGGCTTAAAAGATGGAATTGTTGATGATGAATCAAAAGATGTCTATCTTGATGTAATTATTGATGAAGCTAATAAAATGAATAAACTTGTTTTAGATATGCTAAATCTTACTAAACTTGAATCAGGTAAAACAGAACTTGTCCTTAGTGAGTTTTCATTAAAAGAACTTGTTGAAACAGTTATTTCTAAACATAAAAATAACATGGAAGAAAAAAATTTCATTCTAAATGTAAAAATACCAACAGATGACAATTTATATGCTGTTGGCGATTCATTTAAAATAGAACAAGTTTTAACTAACTTTATAACAAACGCGATAAAATACAGTCCTGCAAATGAAACTATAAACATTGAACTTAAACGAATTGATAACAAAATTTTCTTCTATATAGAAAATACTGGTGTTTACCTAGATAAAAGTATTCATGAAAAAATTTGGACACAGTTCTATCGTGCAGATAACTCAAGAAATAGAGAAAATGGTAGTACAGGGCTTGGACTTTCTATTACTAAAAATATACTAGAACTTCATAAAAGTTTATTTGGACTTGAAAATACAAAAAATGGTGTTCTGTTCTACTTCTCATTAGAATCTATCCAATAGAAAAAAAGGTACTTTTCATATTTGAAAAGTACCTTTTCCTATCTAAAGAAATAATTTTCCTATTATATCACCATACTCTAAAATTACACTAGCAAAAACAACTGA
>JBOGAY010000034.1:0-10895 GCA_051655925.1 Sarcina sp.
CCCCAACTGTATCTCATCACTCTGATGATTCAAATAAACCTTCATTAGAAAATGCAAATGAAATTAAAAATAGTTTAGAAGAGAATTTAAATGAAAGTGAAATTTCAATTTCTCATCACATACATAAATTAATCTAAAAAAACACCGTAAAAGATATTATCCTTTACGGTGTTTTTTGATTCTTATAATCCACAATCTATTTCATCTAACATATTGAAATTATCAATTTTAAATACATCATTTGTGAAATCTGGTATAAAGAATTTTGAACTTACTTCTTTTAAGTTTTCTGCAAACTTTATTCCATTTTTCTCTAATAACGCTCTAGTCCTTTGTATTGTATCAGCCATTATGTGTCTAATTTTTTTAGCTTCCTCTGAATCTTTATCCCCTCTTCTGTAGAATAAATACTCTCTATACTCAACTAATAAATCTCTATAATCATCATGTAATTTTTCTATTTCTGCTATATCTTCTTTTGATATTTCTTTATCTTGAAGTTCTTCACTTGGCTCTTCAAATAACTTGTCCCCTATTACATAATAAGTTTTCCCATCAGCCTTCCCCATTAAAGTAGCAAGTTCTGCAACTGAATGGCTTTGTACTGCATCAACATTTTCTAATCCAAATTCTGCTTTAAACTCCTCCATTGTAGTATTTTTAATTTTTACTTCACTCATTTTAATTTCTCCTTATAGATATATATATTAATTTTTAAAAATAATCGTATTTTACATAATTATTATATCACTATTCTATATACATAAGTAAACCACTTATACTTTTAAGAAACTTACTATATCTTAATTTTTATATTTCTTAATAATAAAAAAAGCTAGTGCCTCTTAAACACTAACTTTTCATAAGATATTTTAGTTTTCTTCTTTATCTGCTTGTGCTAAAACAGTTTTTAAATTTTCATAAGTATAATCTATTATTGTTTCACAACTAACTTTATTCTTTTTAAGCTCTTTACACATAGTTGTATTGAACTCTTTAGTTATATTGCTCATTAATTGTCTATTTATTTTTCTCGCTTCATTCTCACTCTCGTTGCTTTTTCTACCTTTTTTTATACCTATGATAGCTCCTGCTGCACCTATTGATCCACATAATGACCCCATTGTGAACCCTGTCCCCATTGCACTTCCAATTTCTACTGGCATATCTGTTCCAAACTCATCATTATAAGATTTTATTATAGCCTCTCCGCAAGTATATCCTTGTTTATGGTATTCAGATGGTTTTGTCATATTAAAATCTCTCCTTTATTTCCGTTTTAAAATTACTATATTTATATATTACGATATATAAATTATTTTGTCAATAATTCAAAATGAAAAATAACATTACTCCAAACTGGTTTTTAATTTTATTTTCGTATTTTGTCTTATTTAAAATTTCTTCTATCAACCTTATCAATTATTGTCTCATTTTCGTCATCTGCATTTCTACTTTTACAATTTTTAAATTTATATTTGTACGCAAAAAAAGTAATATCAAAATAATATTACTTTACATATACTCTCTTTTATTTTAAAACCACCCTGCTATTCTAACTATTAGTATTTTGATGTATTTTAATATACTGTATGATTTTCTTTGAAATAAAAAATACTATTGTTATTGCTAATACTATCAATAATTGATAAATTAAATTAAGTTCTAATATATCTTTTACAACACCAGATGAAATAGAGTACATTCCAACAGTAAAAAGCTTTGAAAATATTGCTATCAATAAAAATTTTTTAAATTTAATAAGACCTAATCCGGCTCCAATACATATAATTTCATCAGGTAATATCGGAAAAATAAATAATATTATCAAAATAAAAGTTTCATTTTTTTCCACTAATTTATTATATTTTTCAAGATTTTTAGAATTTATTATATTTAACTTTAACTTTTTATTTCCTACTCTTGATATAGTGAACATTGTAACTATTCCTAATACAGTTCCTAAAAAACCTAATATAAAACCTATTAATTTTCCAAAAACTAAATTTCCAGCTGTTATTGTAATTGGTTCTGGTAAAGGTAAAATTATTGGTTGCAAAAAACATATTATAAAATAAATAACCCTACCAAATCCACCATAGGATTCTAAAACACTTTTCACTCCATTTTCTTTAATTAGTATACCAAATATTGATATGCAAGAAAGCAAAAATAATATCACACTAAATACCAAAATTGATATATTAAATTTAGTCATTTGTATTTTTTTCTCTTCATTATTTTTAAGAAAAAAATATAAATACATTAAATAGTTTATTATAGCTATTATATTTATACACCAACGAGGTATTGACATTAAAGCTTTTAAACCTATATTGATAATACTTAAATTTATTATTAATATAGCAGTATTTATAAAAATATATAAATATTTTTTTAAATTATATTGTTCCATACATTTATTACTATTCCCCTATATGTATTGATATCTTTATATTATACTATATATTTCAAAATATCCCTACAAATACCTTTCGAATAAAAAAATGAGCTTATTAAAGCTCATTTAAATACATTAATAACGGTTTTTATATCTACTAAAGCTATTTTAAAACTCTTGTAACTGTGGTTTTTCAAACTTTGGCATTTTCTTTACTATAAGCTCTGCTAAAAATGCTACTATAAGCATAAATAGCCAAGTGTTTAAACTAAAGAAGAAAATTAAAAGCACTACTGTTACTTTAAAGTTTTGCATTATTCCTGCTAATGCCGTACTCATAACAATAGCTACCGCAAATGGCATATTAACACCAAATATTTGTGAAAAAGCTATTCCGAATGCTGCACTTGCAAACATAATTGGGAAAATTGGTCCACCAATCCACCCTGTTTGAATACAAATCTTACTTGCTATTAATTTAAAAGCTCCTATTAAAATAAGTACACCAACACCTAAAATAGAACTTCCACCTATTAATTCTTTTAATGAATGTTCACCCGAAAAAAGAATATATGGAATACTTATTGCAATAATCCCTAAAATTAATCCACCAATTATTGAATTGAAAATTTTATACTTTTCTAAAAGTCTAAAAATAACTGGTATTATTTTATCCAAAATAGCTGAATATGCTACTATTAAAAGTCCAACTATAAATAAAGGCACAAGATATATAAGTGATGTTTTATCTATTGCTGAATGTGCAAATTTAGTTATAAAAGATGCTTTATTATCAAGCATATTTAAAAGAACAAATATTGCTATACCAAATAAAATTCCACTACCATATAAAAGCCTTTTTATACTTTTAACTTTTTTATTATCACTCTTGTCCACAAAATTATAAAATCCGTACTTTGGAACCTCCAAAATTTCATTTACTCCACTAACATTTATTTTTTCATGCTCTCTTCTTATAAATCCAAACTTTAAAAACTCTCCAACATAAGTTGTAAGCCCTCCAAGAATTCCTGAAAGTCCTGCTTCTGGTCCAACAGTTCCTCCAAACCATAAAACTGTAAAAATCTTAATTATAGCTTTAGGTAATGATTTATACTCAACTTTTCCTGTTGATTTAAATTCATGTAAAACCATATGCAACGTTTTAGGATATTTTCCTATATATTTTTCACATAATCCAACACAAACTCCACCAATTAAACAAACTGCAATTATTAAAACTTTGCTATTTTTTTCTAAGATAAATTCATGCCAGAATAAATGTATCCCTAAATAAACCATATATAAGAATATCCAACTTAGAAACCCAACAATAGCCCCTATAATCCCCGAGTATATTACTCCTACTGAATTCCTTAAAACTTTATTCATTTTATTTCCTCGTTTCCATTAATCTTTATCATTTGTATATCTATAAATTTCACTATTTTTTATAGCTACTCACTGAACTTAAACTAAACATTTTATAGTTCTTCAATCATAGTTCTTATAAAACTTTCACCCTTTTCAACAAGATTAAAACTTCCTTCTGCTAAACACCAAGTAGTCATTATTCCCCTTGCAAAACTTTCTATATACATAATTAACTCAACAGAATCTGTATACTTAGTAAAAACTTCATTTTCTATACCTTCATTAATTAATTCTTTTAATTTACCTAAAAATTCTCTATTTTCAAAATGTACGTTTTTCCCATTTATAGAATCTGATAAATTAGTTAAATAAACTCTACTCATAAGATCATAGCCTACATGCTCAACAAACATAAACTCTGACTTTAAAAATCTAATTATTTTTTCTTTTATAGATTTGTTAGGATTCCTTTTACTATATTCCTCATATTCATTTAAAATAAAATCATCAAAATTTTTAAGAACATAACTGCTCATATCCGAATGATACGTCTCTTTTAAAATATCTTCCTTTGCTTCAAAGTGAACATAAAAAGTACCTTTTCCAACTTCAGCCTCTTTGCAAATCTCACTTATAGTCACATTGTCATAACCCTTTTCATTAATTAACCTTACTGCCGTTTCAAATATTTTTTTCTTTGTTAATTGCGCTTTTTCTTTTCTATTCATATATTATAAATCACCTTTTTTTACTTTAATGACCAAAGTCACCGACTGCGGTCAATTATTATTTTAAAATACTATATAAAAAAAATCAAGGATACTAAAAATTAATATCCTTGATAAAAAACTATCTTTTTACATATGTCATCACTGCAACTCCATCATTAACTGACATATGAGTTAATTTTAAATCTATTTTAGGATTATTTTCTAAAAATAATTTTCTACCCTTTCCTAAAATAGTTGGTATAACACCAATTATATACTCATTTATAGCATCAGCCTTTATAAATGGATCTATAACAACTCCACCACCAAATAAGTATATATTTTTTCCTCTATTTTTCTTTTCTTCTAAAATAACATCAACTATATTTCCATTTATAAATTCAACATTATCATAACTTTCTAATTTTTGTGATGTAGCAACATAAACTTTTTTGCCTGTATAGTCTTTATGCATCCCTTGGTCATAACATTTTTTCCCCATAACAACAATATCTATACTATCTAAAAATTCTTGAAAATTATGTTTTTCCTCAGTTTCAACAATACTTTGTCCATCTCCAACAATCCAATCAAATCCTCCATCCTCACTTGCAATGTATCCATCTAAACTCATAGCTAAATTTAAAATTATTTTTCTTTCCATAAAATAAACATTCCTTTTCTAAAAATCCATTCTTCATTTTATTATAAAATATCTATGCTATATCTTTCAATATCTCTAACTTATGAAGTTGTTGTTTATAAAACTTCATTTTGTAATTTTCTTTCTATTTAATTATTTTTATATTCTTGAAACAAAACTAAGATATTATGTATCTGTATATATGTAAGGTACTTTTACTAAGGATGTGATCAACAATTGAAACTAACAAATGAAGAAATTTTACGTAATATCTATGATGAGACATATGATGATATTTTAAAATACATAATTTCAAAATGTAGCAATATAGATGATATTCAAGATATAATCCAAAATGTTTATTTTAATTTTTATAAAGCAATGCAAAAAAGAGAAATCTTAGAACCAAAGAGATATTTAATTAGAATAGCAAGAAATGAAATATTTAAAACTTACGGAATTTTAAGTCTTGCTAAAAATAATATCCCTATTTTTTCTCTTGGATTTGAAAAAATAGAATCAGACTTTGAGAATTCTACTTTATCACTTAATGAAAACTTTGATTCCACACTTATATGTGATGAAATTTATAACTATCTTCGTAAGAGTGATGAACTGACCTTTAAAATTTTTCTACTCCATTTTAAATGTGATATGAAAATTAAAGACATTAGTATAAAGCTAAGAATTACAGAATCTACTGTAAAAAACAGATTATATAGAACTCTTAAAGAACTTAAAACTATATTTGAAAATTAGAGGTGATTAACTTGAAAGATAAAGATTTTAAAAGCTCGATTAACAAAAATATGTTTGATAAAGATATTATATTCGGCAATATTTTAGAAAAAATTGAAGAAGATAAACTTCAAGAAAACCTATTTGTTTTACTTTTACTTTTAATAGCTAAAGAAGATACTTATGGTTTTGATCTTGTAAATAAACTTGATTTATTGCTAAAAAAAGAACTTAAAAATAAAGAAGGAACTATCTATCCTATCCTACACTCATTAGAGAATAAAAAATTCATAACTTCTTACTGGGTTGAAGGAAATATTTCTAAAAAATATTATAGAATTTCAAGACTTGGAAAAAGTCAGTTGAAAGAAAAGAAATCAATTGTAGACTTCCTTAGAAAGCCTAACTCATTCATATATACGGAGGAATTCTAATGAAAACAGAAAATCAAAAAACAAATAATTATTTAAATGAAATTTGTGCAAAAGTAAAAAATAAAGCTGTACATCCAGAAATAAAAAAAGAACTTGAAAGTCATATAAATGAACTTGCTTTATATTATCAAAAACAAGGAAATTCAGAAGAAAAATCGATTGAACTAGCACTTAAAAACCTTGGTGATACAAAAAAACTTGGTGATGATTTAAATAAGGTTCATAGGAAAACTTTTGACTTTAGACTATTTATAACTATTATTGTACTTGTTTTTATAGGACTAGTTGGTAGTTTTTCATTTAATACACCTTCTATTTTCCATAACAGTACCTCTCCACTTTCAAATCCATATTTCTTCAAAAACTTAATTTGGGTAGTAATTGGTGGAATTGCATTTATAATAGGCTACTTATTAAAATTTAAAACTCTAAAAAAACTATCCATTCCAATGTATATACTTGGAGTTGTGCTATATATTTTATATTTATTTAATCCATACACAGGACATGGTCAGTATTATGGTTTTGTACTTGGGCCTCTCTCTCTATCATTACTTCCACTACTACCATTATTATTTTTATTTGGTATCTCTGGAATTTACTCAAAACTTAACTTTAAAAATAAAAAATATATTATAATAACTTTAATTTTAGGACTAGCTCCACTTACTTGTATGAGTTATACGCTAAAATTTATCCCTATGTTTATTTATTACTCATTAGCATTTCTAATTATAATGTATATTTACAGTAAGAATTTAAAAATTATAGCAATTAGTTTTATTTTAGAAATAATTATCTTCTGTGCTACTTCAATAAGTGGACTTAAAGCGCTTATTCACTCTAATTTAGGGAGTCCAAATTTAGTACATCAAATTCTTGCAACATCAAAATTCATAGGTAAAAGCTCTCTGAGTATGACATATATAAATCTAAGTTATTCTCTAACTTCAGCTATTGCATACTTTGGATTTGCATTTGGAATACTTATTGTACTTATCTTAGCTTACTTTATATTTAGACTTATTAAACTTTCACTTTCTATAAATAATGTTTATGGTAAGTCTCTATCATTCGCTATAACAAGTATTTTAGCTATAGAAACTATTTGGGGAGTTTTGATGAATCTTGGAATTATACCATATGCAGGTGTTACTATTCCATTTATAACTTACAGTGGCTCATTCTTTATGTTTGGATTATTTATACTAGGGCTACTTTTAAATATTTATAAACTTAAAACTTTAAAAACAGTTTAATTAAAGGGGAATGTTACACTAATTATTTAGTGCAACATCCCCCTTTTTTTCTATATATATTTAAACTCTTGCTACTCCACTAGCATCAATTTCAATTCCTTGAATTATAGTGTTTTTTGCCATTGCACCATCTTCAAACATGTAATACCATTCATTATTTATGAATTGCCATCCTGTTTGCATTTGCCCACTTGAATTCATGTAATACCACTGATTATTTATAAATTGCCAGTCCTTTAACATTTGTCCACTTGAATTCATGTAATACCATTCATTATTTATAAGTTGCCATCCTGTTTGCATCTCTCCACTTGAATTCATGTAATACCATTCATTATTTATAAACTGCCAATCTTTTAACATTTGTCCACTTGAATTCATGTAATACCATTCATTATTTATAAGTTGCCATCCTGTTTGCATCTCTCCACTTGAATTCATATAGTACCATTCATCATCTATTAATTGCCAATCTTTTTGCATCTCTCCGCTTGAATTCATGTAATACCATTTATCATTTATTAACTGCCACCCTGTTTGCATTTCTCCACTTGAATTCATGTAATACCATTTATTATCTATTAATTGCCAATCTTTTTGCATTACTCCATTTGAGTCCATATAGTACCACTTATTATCTACAAGTTGCCATCCTATTAACTTCTCGCCTGTCCATGTATTCATGTAATACCACTTGTTATCTACCATTTTCCATGTTACTATATCACCATCAATTATTATTTCTTGTCTAATTTTATTTCTAATTTCATCTAATGGATAATTTTTTCCTGGGCAATCTGTTGGCATTAACTCTCCATGTCCCTTAATATCATCTATATCATATTTTTGTCTTAAATATTTAGATAATTTAATTACAGCTTCTTTCTGTACTGAGTTCATTGTTTCTGAACCATATCTACCTTCGACTGCAACTCCTAAACTCCCTGTATTAAAACCTTTAGCATGAGCACCTATTGCCTCTTCTGGTCTCCCTCTAAATATTTCACCTTTTTTATTTATATAAAAATGATACCCAATTCCACTCCATCCATTTGCTAAATGCCATGAATGTACATCTTCTACTGGAATATTAGAATTTTCTCTACTTGCCTCTATATGATGTAACACTAATTGCTTTGGCTTATTAGTTAAATCAAGCTCTCCATTCCATTGTAAATTCTTATCTTTTATTACTAGTCCATTCCCATAGTTTGTTTCTGTTGTTTTAAGATTTGATCTTTGTGGATCATTTTTAAACATCTTTTCTGCTCTATCTCTTAACTCAAATGTTATCTCATCATCATCTGACTGAGCATTTTCTCTCACTTGTATTTTTTGAACTTCATAATTTGAAGATTGTCCTATATTATTATCAATAGCTTTCGCTTGTACACTTCCTAAAAGTCCTACCCCTACAATTGCTGCAGTTATAGCTAAAATTTTATATCCTTTCATATTTCCCCCTCAAATTGTTTACCTTTCTATTAATTTATAAGAATATCTCTTAAAAAACTCATTAACTTACTCATAATTAACAGATATATTTTGTCTCAATTTATAATCACATTTTTTATAAAAAACTATAATTTTATAGTACCTTAATCTTATTAAGCCCATATTAAGGAATAAATAATATTTTTTGTATTTTGTAAATCAACTCTTAATTATTTATAAACACGAAACTCAACTTAATTATCTCGATAGTTTAAATTTAAACTTCATTAAAAAAATCATACTAATATGGACAATATAATTAAATTAATAGATAATAATAAAGTAAAATTTAAAATGCAATTAATAAAAAATATGGAGCTGTTTATATATGAGCAATAAAGATAATAAAGATATAAAAACTTTAGAATTACCTAACAAGGCAAAAATTATTATAAAAAAACATGCTAGCGATCTTCCTAGAGTTCAACTATTTAATGAGAATGGTGACCAAATAACTCAACCAGTTGCCTTCCCAAGATTCAGAAAAAACATATATCAAAAATTATGTGCTATGGATATCACAAGACAACAAGTTGTTAAAGCTTTAGGAGACATTGATACTATAACCAATGCAATGGTATTAAGAAAATAACATATAAAAAAAACAAGCATCAACTCTCCTTGTTGATGCTTGTTGCTATTTCTATTAAGCCATAACTGCTTGTATATTTTCTTTTCTATTTAACATTCCAAATGTAACATATATTCCTATTGTTCTTACTAATATCATAGCGATTGTAAAGAACATAAATGCAGGTCCAATAACATTTGGGTTAATGTGATGCTGCATAATGAACATTCCAGCTTTCATAGGCTCCCATTTTGTAATATACTCTACTAAAACTACTTTTGAACCAAGTCCTACAATCCATAATACTAAATAAGGTACACCTGATTTAACAAAATTTTGTCCATCTTTTCTATATCTTTTTGTAGACATTAGCATTAATATTCCAAATACAACACCTACTACTACTGATCCAACTAAAATTTCTGTATTTATTCCACCTATTGGGATTTCTTTAACATAAGTATATGTGAAATACCCTAAAATAGCTATTTGTATAATTATTGTTCTTATAGTAAATTTTCTCTCACCCATTTGTCTAAACACTACCATTGCAAGTAATGCTAATATCATAATCCAACTTTGCATTGTCATAATTTTTCGCCTCCGAATTAAATCTCAGTTTATGAGTTAATTATAATTCAGAAACTTATAATAGTATTGTTACTAAAGTCACATAGTTGGTCACATATTTATATTACAAATACTCTAGAATCTATTTAATCCCACTAAATACCTTACAACATTTGCAATTAAGCATATTTTAAAATTATATCTTTTAAAGTTTCAACTACTTCTAACCCTGCTTTATCATTATAGTAACTAGCAAACCTCTCATCTAAAACATACATTTGTGCAATCCCTTTATGAACTTCACCATTATACTTCATATTGAAACTTAGCCATTTCTTATGATTTTCAAATACTGATTTAGCCTCTTCTGAATCTAAATCTTTGCTATTTGTTACCTTCACTAAATCCTCTATTAATTTTTTCTCTATCTCATTCATTTCATTAAACTGCTCTTCAGTTAGATGTTTAAACTTATTCTTTGACTCATCAACAGCCTTATCACCATATTTACTTCTAGCCTCTTCACCATATAATTTCTCATTTTCATTCATCTTTTCTTTTTTAAAACTTTCAAACTTTTCTTTATCAGTCATCCTTATCTCCCCTTTATTATGAGCTATTGTTTTTTCAACAACTTCAATTATTCTTTCCATATATTTTTTCTTTTCTATAAGCTTCTTATGATGTTCTACTAATGCTCT
>JBOGAY010000035.1:0-4226 GCA_051655925.1 Sarcina sp.
CCCCCCCAGATAAGAACCTCTACCCCCCAGAGGTTCTTATTATTTTTTGCAAATATATTTTAATCGTAATATAATTAAAAAAATGGAACTTTTAATTCTTTACATATGGAGGTATTTAAAATGAATGAAAAATGGGATGAATTAGCCAAAATTTTAAAAACTAGCAACAACATTGTTTTCTTTGGCGGAGCAGGTACTTCAACAGAAACTAGGCTTAAATACATCCAAAATAAAAATAGAGGTAGAAATTAATCTACCTCTTCTTTTTCCTTGATAAGAATTAACATTTTCAATATTTTTACTTTATTATCAAATATAAAATAAATCATTATGTTTTATTATTAAATTCTTTTTATCAATACCTATTTCTAACATTTTCTTTTCAAATATTTTTTTCTCATTCTCTCCATAATAAAAAATATTCCATCTTGTGTTTTGATTAACTCTTTTTAAAATTTCTTCAAAATATTCCATATCAACATCTCCTAAAGAGTGTCCAATAACATAAATATTTTTTACTTCAGAA
Source organism: Sarcina sp. (assembly GCA_051655925.1). GTDB lineage: Bacteria > Bacillota > Clostridia > Clostridiales > Clostridiaceae > Sarcina. The sequence continues at coordinate 527 of JBOGAY010000035.1, forward strand.
ATCTGATTGAAAAAATATTTATTATATTTAATATGATTTTTAGGAATTTTAACTGTTCCTTTATAATAATCTATTAAAAGATTATACTTTAATTGTTCTACTTTGTAATCATAATGGCCTTCTATGCTCTGGAATTCTTCGTGTATTTGCTCTAACTTTTCTTGCTCATCTTCTTCGAGAGATATTTCTTCTGTTTTTCTTTCAAAAAATGAATTATATTCAAAATCTCTTTCTTTTTCTAATTCACTAATTCTATTGATATTCAAATGTCCCATTGCTAATTCATCACCTACTTCACCATGAATATGACATATTCTATCACATTCTATTTCATAAACACTTTCTAATACATTTGTATAATTAAAAGTAAGAAACAAATCATTTGAATCACTCTCTATATACTTTGTTTTTTTATGGACTTTACTTAAATCAATGCTTTGAACCCAACATTTAAGATTTTCTAGTAATCGTTCAGGGATATCTTTTATAAATGATTCTAAATAAATCTCAGCAGTTTCAAAACAATCTTCATAATAAGGATTATCATCTTCTAATCCTAATTCTAAATTTGCACTTAGTATATAATCTTCATTAACAATTTTCATATTATTCTCTATATCACTCCATAAAGATTCATATTCATTATTAATTGGTTCTGTCATTAAAGGATTTTCATATCTTCTATCAAATGAATACATATGTAAAGAATAAAAACCCTCAAAAAATACTTTATCATTACTTTCAACATATTTTTTAAAATCTAAATAACTTGTTTTTAAATCATGAGCTAAATCAAACCCATTTCCAATAATAAATAAATTACTCATAACTCCCCCTGTTTTAACTTTTTACATAAAAATATAGTATAACTTATAATTTTAATAGAAGTCAATTTTATAAAATAAATACTTTATAGCTATTCTAAGATTGTATTTATATAAATTAAATAATATAATACTACTATAATCATTAAAAGTGAGGTGTTATCATGAATAATAAATTAGAGAAAATTTATGAATTAAAAAGTGAACTAGATCATAGAAGACCTCTTAATCAAGGTGAAATAAAAAGAATAAAAGAAAACTATATAATTAAAAATACATATAATTCAAATGCTATCGAAGGAAATACTCTTACTGAAATGGAAACTAGAGTTATTATCGAAACTGGAATTACCGTTGCTAAAAAGACTTTAAGAGAACATTTAGAAGTAAAAAATCATGCTGAAGCTTTATTTTTTATTGAAGATTTAAAAAAAGAAATCTTATCAGAATACGATATAAAATCTATTCATGCTATTATTTTAGATGGAATTGATAGAGCTAATGCAGGAAAATATAGAAGTGTTGATGTTAGAATTGGTGGTGCTACTCACGATGTTACTAGTTCTCATTTAATTCCTCAAGAAATGAATGATTTATTGGCTTGGTATACTTCTGAATCTGTTACGATTAACAGAATTATTGAATTTACTTGTAAATTTATTAATATCCATCCATTCATTGATGGGAATGGTAGAACTTCAAGGTTACTAACTAATTTAGAGCTTTTAAAACTTGGATATCCTCCTATAACTATTTTAGCTACCGATAGATTAGAATACTATCAAGCTCTTGATAAAAGCTATTATGGAGATTATGATGAAGCTTATGACTTCTTTTATAATTGTATAATTGAAAGTTTAAATGAATATTTAAGTTTTACAAAATAAAAAGAATATTATTTTAAAAATATTTTTATAAATCTTAAAACTTTTTTATAAAACCTGTGGTCTAAATATTATAAAAAGTGTTAAAAGTAAAAAATAATTTAATTCCCCCAGATAAGAACCTCTACCCCCCCAGAGGTTCTTATTATTTTTTGTATTTATTCTCTAATTAAAGCCTGTTCAAACATATCAATATATAATTACATTTATTCAATAACTTTTATTTTAAGTACTAAAATGCTATAATTTATCTAATTAAAATTGGAGGGTTATTTGAATGAATACGATTGAACTTGAATTTATAAAACGAATAAATCAATATCCTGATTCTGGTGAAGCACATATATTATTACAAAATGATGATTTCTTATTAATAAAAGACACAAAATTAAAACATATCTATGATATTCTACTGAAAAACAACATTCAAGATTTGTATGCCTTTTTTAAAAATATTAATTTCTTTAATAAAGAAATTATAAATAATTTTTTTATAGATTCTCCTACTTCTTTTTCGCTAAATTCTTCTGGTGATTTTCTCTTAAATTATGAATTTCAAATAGAAACTTGGGCTAATAATTTCAGTATGAATGATTGTTTAAATTTTTTAGAAATAAAATTATTAGGACCTGAAATATACTATTCTGATACCGGAGATGAATTCGGAATTAATTTAAAACTCAATTTAAATACCTTCAAAGAAAAATCCATCATTGAAACAATCGATTATATTAATATAATTTTAATAGATCTTCTAAATGAATTAAATAAAAACAATAAAAATAAAATTGAATATTTTTATAAGATAGACAATTTATTAAAAACAGGTATAAAACAATATATAGTTTATTTCAACGAATTTATTTTAAATACAAAGGGAATCATCATTGATTTTGAAGTGGCTTCCTATCCAGAAGGGTTGATTTTAAAATTAAATAAAAATCAAAATATCCATAAAATAGAAGAATACTTTATTGAATATATGAATTATTTAAGATGTCAAGATATAGAAAACATTAAACTTCTATACGAAATAAAAAAAAGTGAAAATGAAATGAAGACAGAAACAATGATTTTAAAAAATGAGATTTATCACTTAAAACATAAATACGAATTACTTGAATTATCTTTAGAATACAAAAAAAATACAGAACTTTTTTATAAAAAAATAATATCAGAAATGTTAGAAAGTAATAAAATAACTGCTTCTAATAAAAGTGATTTTTCTAAATTACAATTTAATATCCAGAATACACAATCGACTACAAACAATATTAACTTTACATCAAATATAGAAAATTTACAAAATAGTATCGAAGAAATTAAAGAATTAATCTCTTTTATTAAGGATGATATTCTGAATAAAGAAATTGAAGAAATAGACAATCAACTTTTAGAAGTAACAAATATAAATGATTTAAAAGACAAAAAAAAGTCTTTAAACTTATTCAAACGAATTTTAAATAGAATAAATGATGATGACTCAACATTAAATAAACTAATTAAAGCTGGTGAGAAAAGTAGCATACTATTTACAAAAATAAAACCTTTAATTCCTATTATTTTAGAAAACATAGAAGCTTTAAAAAAAATTTTAAATTACAATTAAAATAATCTTCTTAAAAAAGAATCCTCAGGTTTAGTCTTTCTGAAGATTCTTTTTTTATCAATACTCACATCTAATTTTGTTTATATGCACCTTAAATTTAGTTTTATAAGGTCATTTTTCTTTATCTAGCTTTTCTTTTTTCACTGCTAATATATTTTCTATAATACCTGGAAATTTTATTCCTAATTTAGTTAAATTTTCCATTATAGAAATAGACTCCATAATAATACAACCAGTAATCATGCAAACTCTAAGTGAAATATTTATATCATTTAAAAAACTAGATTTATCTAATTGATTCATTGTCATAATAGCAAGATATATAGCTGGCTTTCTAAGGATAAATCCTATATACATTTTTTTAGATAAAACATTTCTTTCTT
>JBOGAY010000036.1:0-3254 GCA_051655925.1 Sarcina sp.
TAAGACCTCCGTATTAAATGCTATTAATAGTATAGCATTTAATGGTTACAAAATTATTTATTTGAAATGGACGAGTGTAGTGTTGTATGATTATGTGTATGAATTGGAATTAAAAAATAAATATAAGGTGAGTAGAAAATGGAAGAATTAAGATTGAAAATAAATGAACTCTTAAATACTAATATTATAAAAGTAGTTTTAAGCAACAAAGTTACTAAGGGATATGAGTATAATAAAGTAATTTTTAGTATGAAAGTTAAAGAAGGTATTGAATTTTATCAAGTAGAAAGATATACAGATAAACAAGTTTTTCATGAAAATATTGAAAAAGAAGAATTAGAAGAAAAGGTTTTAGAGTATTTAAAAGGGAATTATAAGCAAGTGGGTATTTGGGCGGATGAGTTTACTGCCGAAATTAAAATATCTAAAAAGGGTAAAATTCTTTTAAATAAGAAAAAAGCTGATAATAAAGAGATGAAGGATAAAACAGCTTCACACAATAAAGAGAAAAATTACATATTAAAAGAGGGAATGTTAATTGAGCCACTAATAGATCTTGGTGTATTTACAAAAGAAGGTAAAGTTGTAAATTCAAAATATGATAAGTATAAGCAAATTAATAGATTTATAGAAATTATAGATGATGAAGTCAAAAAGAAAGATTATAAAGATCTTACTATTTTAGATTTTGGATGTGGAAAATCATATCTTACATTTGTTTTATATTATTATTTTGTTGAAATTAAAAAAATTGATGTCAAGATAATAGGACTTGATCTTAAAAAAGATGTTATTAAAAAATGTAATGAAATAGCTCAAAGGTATAATTATGAAAATCTTCATTTTGAACTTGGAGATATAAATGGATTTAAGTATAATAATAAGGTTGATATGGTTATAACACTTCATGCTTGTGATACAGCAACAGATTATGCATTATATAATGCAATTAAGTGGAATACAAAAATGATATTCTCAGTTCCTTGTTGTCAGCATGAGTTTAATGAGCAAATTCAAACAGAGAAGTTAACTGCTATAACTAAGTATGGAATCATAAAAGAGAGAGTAGCAGCTCTTATGACAGATTCAGTAAGAGGAAGTCTTTTAGAGTGCTTAGGATATAAAACTCAGTTGCTTGAATTTATTGATATTTCATATTCACCAAAAAATATCTTAATTAGAGCATCTAAAGGTAAAGTATCAAAAGAGAAGAAAGAAAAGTCACTTGAAGAAGTTAAGGCTCTTATGAATGAGTTTAATATAGAACCAACATTATACAAATTATTAAAAGAGGACAATTTATTAGAATTCTAAGCAAAGAAAAAGATTCTTATAGCTTTATGCTAAAGGAAGCTTGAGGTAAGATAGTAGAAGGATGATTTAATTACTTTTTATCATAAAAAGTGATTTTAAATAAATAATTATAGGTACCAAAGGTACTAGTGGAGGCATAATGGCTGTAAATAAAAAAGTGAATATAATAAAGTATAATAAAGCGAATAAAGAAAACAAAAATTTTATGTATGTAGATTTTAGAAGAGCAAATTGCTATAATTGTAAATTCTGCAACTCAAATTTTGACTTTGCAAGTTTTAGAGGTGCGCATTTTAAAAATTGTGATTTTTATGAAGCAAGTTTTAATTGGACTGAGTTTATAGGAACAAATTTAAAGAAAAGTAAATTTAAAAGAGCAACATTTAGAAATACTGTGTTTGAAGGGGTAAATCTAGATGGTGTAGATTTTTATGATGCAAGATTTTATGATTGTATATTTATAGATACAGATACAAGTAAAGCTGAAAATTTAAAGTTTACACAAAAGCAAGTAAAAGTATTTGAAGAAATGCCAAAACTTGAAATTAGTAAAGAACTTGAAGAAGCTATTAATATGGCTATGGAAAATCCATTTATAAAAGAATCAAGAACACTAGACACAAAAGATAGAACGATTAGTCCTATAAGCTGTATGATTCTTTTAAATCAATTTAAAGAAAAGTTCTTAATAGAGGGATTAAAAGTAGCTAGTAAAAAGATAGAAAGAGATTTTTGTACTTTAAGTTATATTGTAACAGCTATTAAAGCTTATGAAAGAGATGGTTTAATATAAAAAATAAATCATTGAAATTCTTTTCATTAATTTTAATAAAAAGATTGCTTAATATTTATTAGCATGTTATACTAAACTAGTAGCAGAAATGCTAACATTAAATAAGATTAGAAAAAAGTTTCATATAGATAGATATTTCTCTTGAATTTAGAGGTTATTTAATCCATATTTGATTCTTTAATTTCAGGAGGATTTATTATGCAAGATAAAACAATAGTATGCAGAGATTGTAACGAAGAGTTCGTATTCACAGTAGGAGAGCAAGAGTTCTACAAAGAAAAAGGATTCGATAACGAGCCAGTTAGATGCCCAGCTTGTAGAAGAGCTAGAAAAGCACAAAACAACAGATAATTTCTGTTAATTTAGAAAGACTATAGCAATATAGTCTTTTTTTTATTAAAATAAAAATATTATTTTTATATAAAAAAAGTAATATTCTTAGTAATTTGGGTAATAATATTATTAGAAGAGTAACTTAGAAAATAGTTGTTTTATTAAAAATATAAAAGAAAAAATTGTAAAATATTTTATTGCAAAAACAATTTCTCTATGTTATGCTTAATTTAAGTCAATTTGGCTAAAAAAAGAAAAAAGTTTCATATAGATAGATATTTCTCTTAACTATTAGGAGTCATTTGTATCCATATTTGAATCTTTAATTTTAGGAGGATTATCATGCAAGATAAAACAATAGTATGCAGAGATTGTAACGAAGAATTCGTATTCACAGTAGGAGAGCAAGAGTTCTACAAAGAAAAAGGATTCGATAACGAGCCAGTTAGATGCCCAGCTTGTAGAAGAGCTAGAAAAGCACAAAACAACAGAAGATAATTTCTGTTTTTTTAAAGATCGTAGTAATACGATCTTTTTTTATTATAAAATAAATTAACGCCTTATTTTTAAAGAAGAATATGGAAAAATATATTGAATTTAGATCTTAATTATGTGATTATATAAATATAGGTTACTAACGATAATATAAGTTAAATAAACACGGGGGATAAGGGCATGAAAAGAATAGGAATAGGAGTATTATTAATAGCGGTTATAGGATTAGTAGCAATAGCTATAGATCAGTCACATACTATGTTAAATAAATCAAAAGGAAATAATCTACCAAGAGTAATACAGGACATTTCTGTACATG
>JBOGAY010000037.1:0-5339 GCA_051655925.1 Sarcina sp.
CCTGATATTAGCTCTTACTTGCTAATATATAGATTTCATATAACTTAATATTATATATATATCTATTTCATTTTTTTATTTTAAAATTAAACTATCTAAATAAGGAGCGTAACTTTATATGATACAATTCAAAAATAAAATTTCTGAATTCAAGTATAATGCAAAATTTTACAATGGTGATTTACTTGAAAGTTATAAAACTATGTTTACCGAAGAAAAAATAAACAAAATTGTCTATGACTTATCAGTCAAAAATGATAATCTTAAACAACTAAAAATAAAACAACATAAAGAATTTGAGAAATTCAATAAATATTCAAAATGGGTATACTTAGGCATATCAATATTTTTCGCATTAATTGGCTTATTTGTCTTTATACCATTCATACTTGTAATGTGGATTGTTAGTTGGGTTATTGTTGAGTGTAAAAAAGATAGTCTCGTTATTTCTAATCTTCCAACAGATAAACAAGATATTGCTGATTTACATAATGGAAAATATTTAAGTACCATCAATAAAAGTATTTATAGTCACACTTCTTTAGATTTTTTTGAAAATCAAAAACTTATATATGAATATAACTATTTCAAAGCATGTACTCAATCTTCCGAAAATGGTTTTGTTACTTATTATTGGAAAGAAACTCACGAAGTAGCATTGATACCACTTGATAGCCTTGAAGAAATCACTTATTCCCCAGAAGGAATTACATTGAAGGGAACTGGTTACTTTCCTCGCTATAATGGTCATACATATTACAGTTATCCTTATGTATTCATTCCAAGTTATGTAGAAAATTATGATGAAATTTTAGAAAGATTCAAAGCACTAAAAACATCTGATATATAAAAATTAAGAAGTATTAAATCATATGGAGTAATACTTCTTAATTATTTCAAAATATTATATTAAATTTAAAGTGAATGCCTTCTTCTAATTATTCACTTTAAATTTTTTCTAATTTCCCTTCTTTATTTATTAATAACTTATAGTAAAATGACTCTAGATATTTAAATGTTGCTCTATATCCCTTTTGGATATTTGTATAATTAGAAAGTACAAGTGCATTTCTAAAATACTTTGAGTGTTCTTTAAACAAATCATTATTAACTTCAAATCCTAAATAATTTAAATATTTAATCATAAATATAGCAACCGTCCTTGTATTCCCCTCACAAAAAGGATGAACCTGCCATATAGCTGATGTAAACTTAGCAAGCCTTTTTATCAATTTTTCTTCACTAAAGCTTAAATAATCTATGTTCTCTTCATCTTCAAAGTCATACTTTAAATACTCTAATAAATTTGAATAATCTCCATAAGTAACAGATTCATTTCCTAACACTGGTTCTTTTTTAGTTATATTATAATCTCTAAATTTACCTACATAATCATCCAAAGGATATTCAAAGATACCTTCAAATAGATTTTTATGTATAGACTTTAGATATATAGGACTAAAAGTAAAGCTTTTATCATTTAAAATCCTTACTATTCTAGTAGCTACCAAATCGCACTCTCTTTCATTAGCTATAACTTCATCTTCTGTATTTAAAACTGAATAATATCTATTAAGTGCTTCTTCTATAGACTCTGGAGCTACATTTGCTGTATATGATTTTTCACTTAATTCTAATAAATATTTTGATGGTTCTAAATCATCAACTTTATTAAGACCTATCGCTACTTCCCAAGTGTCTTTTGAAGTGCTACTTTGTACCTTATCATATGTTATCTCATTATACATATCATTCATTTGAAACCCTCCCTCATCTTTTATTAATTCTTGTCATTTATCTCTTACTTTATTATATCAATATTATTATTCAAGCAAAACAAAAAAACATATCAAATTATTTTGATATGTCTCTTCTAAATTATTAGAACATAGGGGATTGATTGTTCATTGAATACCCATCAGTTCTTACATCTTTAATTTCAAGTTCTAAGTCTTTAATTTCAACTTTGCTTAACTTTTTAATTGCCCCATGTGGCTCTTTAAGTGATAGTTGATCACCTCTTCCTGAAATAACCCATAGTACTTTGTAACCTCTTGGAACACACTTTAATCTATCTTCACCTTTTCCATCTGTAAAATAAACTAATAAGTTAATTTTGTTTTGATTTGCATACTCTATAACTGGTGTAAATAAAGTTGCGCCTCTAACACCATTTCTCTCTTTAATATCTTTTATATTCTTCACTTTATAAGTATTTCTAATTCTATCATCACATTCAATTATTGTGATTTCATTATTATAATTTTTAACTATTCCTAAAACCTCTTTAATTGCTTGCTCAAACTCTTCATCACTAATACTTCCGCTTGTATCAATTGCAACTGCTATATTAGCTTTGTGATTTCTAAGCTCACCTCTAAGGTCTAATCTATGAGGCTGTCTTCTATTTCTTCTAGTTATAGTTTTCTTTCTATTACTTTCAATTGTGCCCATAAGCTTTTTAAGATAGATATTCCACGGGATTTCACCTTTACTGCTTTTAAGTTTATCTATCATTCTACCAAGGTAATCTGGAAGTTCACCTCTCATAGCTTGGTCAATAGTCTTCTGTGTAAATTCTCTCATAGTATTTTCATCTAACTCATCTGATTCTTCCCAAATATCATGAGCCTTTTCAGGATCAAAATCAGTTTCCACTTCCTGTGGCTCATCAATTTCTTCACCATCTTTTTCATCTACTTCTTCTAAATCAATTTGAGTTTGTATTTTATCAACATAATATTCAAGACTTTCAAAAGGTTCAAGCTCTAAGCCATACTTACTATTTACATAATCTAACGTTATAGAATAAGGTGGTAAATTATCAAGATACATATTAACTGCAATATCCATTCCTATATTAACTGCAAATCTAGTTATTCCATTATCAGTCATCTCTTTGGCTCTAGCAGGATGTAAAGAAATTATATGTAAAATTTCTTGCTTTATTGCAGTTTCCATCTGACTCATTGTTAGTCTTAAAAAAATTATAGGATTAAAATAAAGCACATACTTAGCACCTTTAAAGTTAATACCTGTTGCATTGTTTAAATCAAATCTGATCTCCCTTAAAACTTGAAATAAAAAATAACCATAGAAGTTATCCTTATCTTCCATAAGACTTAAACTAACCTTATCAATAAGCTTAAAAAAATCATCTTTGAACATATCAGAAATATTTAATTTTGCATTTTCTTTTTGTGTTTTTTTATCCTCAAAATATCTAGCGGCTATTTCATTTGCTTGTTTTTCTAATTCTTTTTTTTGAACCTCAAAACTACCTATCATAAAACTATCCTCTTATACTGCTATAAGATTCAAAATAAAGCTCAACAAACTCTTCATTCTCAATAGCAAAATCATATACTCTAGCATATCTACTCTTCATATCTTTCATAACACCAATCATTAAATCTATTGGGTAAGCTTTTAAAAATTCTAAAAATCTTTTAATAAGAATTTCCTTATTTTCATCATTTAACTTAGCTTCTAAAGTTTTAATAACATTGGTAGCTGTTAAATATAACCTTGTATGTGACTCTGATTTAATATCATTTAAAACTTCTTCATTTAAAGTTTTACCACTAAAAACATCATCATATGAAATTAAAGCCTTACTATCTGACTCTACAAAACTTATAAACTCTTGTGCTATAACCTTCCCAACATTACCTTTGATAACATTTAAAAATACACTTCTTGGAATAGCTCCATCTTTTTCTATGTATATTTTATAAGCCTTTGAAACTCTCTCATAACTCCTTGGAGTTGCTCTTACATCATCTTCATTAACCTTATTTAAATACTCTGGGAATGTTGAAATAAATTCTATAACCTTTTCCTCTATGCTAGCTTGCACAGCCCACTTAATCCATTGAGTGTGATCACTTTCAAGATTAAGCCATACAAATCTATTTTCCTGTGCGGCATCCATATCAACAACTTGATAATCAAAATCTGAACCATACTTACTTGATGGGTTCATAGCACCAAGTATTTTAACATTTTCATGTAACTTATATCCATTAATCTCTCTATTAAGAATTAAATTCATAAGCTCTTGCTGAACAGTATGTTCACAACGATTAAGCTCATCTATAAATAATAAAACTTTTTTACCAGCTTTTACTTCATCTTCAATCTCTTTAAGTTTATTGTGAACAGCATAAATAGTCATCTTCTTTTCAATCTTTTTACCATCCTCATCTACTACATAAGTTTCAATTGTTGGAAGTCCACCAATCTCTCCCTCTTTAAGTAAATTACCATCAATAACAACAAAGCTTAAATCATTATTCTTTGCAACTTCTCTTGCTAAAGCAGTCTTACCTATTCCACTCTCTCCAACCACTAAAGGTACCTCTCCAGTGGCTAATATTAAATCAATACTTTGTAATGTATCTATAAAATTCATTTTTTTTGCCCCTCTCTACATTGTTTTTAATCTTTCATCAACAGCTATTTTTTTAGCTTTTTTACTTCCATTTTTATAAATGAATATAATCTTGTCCATGTTGAAATTTGAACTATTTCTATCAATAACTGTACATCTTAAGAAGTTTCTAACATACTCCTCTTCAACATCTTCTCTGCTTAAAACTTCCTTTAATATAGTTTCTAACTCCACTTTTGTAATCTTATCAGTTACATGATTTATAACTAATATGTTTTCTTTTAAAAATTCTAATATGCTTTGATTATCAAGTCCTGATAAAAACCTAATTGCTTTATCACTTTCTTTAATAGCTAAAAGTTGTGCTTTCTTACTTGGTTTTTCTATGTATCTTAAAGCTTCATATGTTTTTTTAACAGCCTCTAATTGAACACTCTCAAAAGGATTATCTATATACTGAATTGCATCATATGTCCCACTAATAGCTAAAAGTTGTAATTCTTCACTTGGATCTTTTACATACCTAATAGCCCATCCTGATTGATTAATTGCAGCACTAATAACTGCATCAGTAGGATTTTTAATATCCGCAAGATTAGTCCAACTTTTATCTATAACATATAACATCATTTCTTCTGATGGATTTTTTACGTACTCAATAGCACTTGTATCATTCTCAACCGCAACCCTTTCCATCTCCTGTGTTGGGTTATCTATATACTCTAAAAGACTTCCTTTTTTACTAACTGCAAGAAGCTTCATTTCTTCTGTTAGGTTATCTATTGTTTTAATAACACTTGGGTTATTATTAATCATTTGAATAACTTTTGTATCTTCCATAATTCTATCCTTCCCATCTTCCTATTTCTAAAATAAGTGTAAGTAAGATGCTTAATATTCCCTAAAAAAATTTCTAAAGTTCTCTGCTTTAGAATAAAGTCAAAAT
>JBOGAY010000038.1:0-3492 GCA_051655925.1 Sarcina sp.
CCAAAGACATTCCCTATTGCCATTAAAACAATAAAAACTGGCATTCCAGATGTAATAGCTGAAAACATAGCCGTATTATGTAATAAACCTATGAAGTAAGCATTTATTACTCCATATATAGTTGCAACTGACATACCTATCATCATAGGTATAGCTAGTTTATTAATTGCCTTTTTAATAGGTGCCTCTTTCAAAAAATATTCATTTCCCATCAAAAATTTCCTCATCTTTCGTAAACTTAATACCTCAATTTAATTAATTAAAATATTTTTTCTATAGATTATTATTCATTTTTTCTAATAAAGTTTTTAATCTTTCTAATTCTTCCTCAGAAAATCCTTTGTACATTTCATACTCAGTTTCTTCAAAAACAGTTTTAAATTTTTCAACTAAAGCAATCCCTTTATCAAGGACATATATCTTTTTCTCTCTTTCATTTTCCTCACTAACAACTCTTTCTATATATCCTTTTTTCTCAAGCCCTTGAAGCATACTAGTAATACTAGCCTTTGTTTTTCCAAATTCTTTTGCTAAATCATTTTGTATAACGCCTTCTTCTTGATGCCAATATATATAACCTATCATTCTTGCTTGTTTAGAACTAAGTCCTGTATCACCAAGATTCAAATCAGCTTTATTTTTAGATTTAATAGTTATTGATCTAATTAAATTTGAAATTTCTTTTTTCATAATTCCTCTCCTCAAATAGTTTGAATTCTAACTATAATCATAATAGTTAGAATTCAAACTGTCAAACATTAAACTATTGAAGCAAAAAAATTAGCTCAAAGTATATAAACTTCGAGCCAATTTCATCTAATTATTTAAGTTCTACTATAGTAACTCCATTTCCACCTTCACCATAAACTCCAAGTCTATGTTTCTTAACATGTGGATGTTTTCTAAGCATTTTTCCTATTTCATCCCTTAGAACCCCTGTACCTTTACCGTGAACTATTGTGACTTCCTTAAGTCCACCAATAGCTGCATCATCAAGATATTTATCAGCAGTCATAACAGCATCAATAGAATCCATACCTCTTAAATCAACTGAAGTTGGTACTACTCTTAAGTTAAGCTTAGCTTCTCTTTTAGCCATTTTCTTTTCTTGTTTAGAAGCTTTTGCTTTTCTAAGTTCTTTTAATTTAACTGATATTTTCATAATTCCAGCTTCAACTAAAACCTCACCTTTGTTATCAGGCATACTAAGAATAATAACTTTTTGGTTTATTCTAGGTAGCATTGCTTCCATTCCTTCATAAACCTCTGTAAGTTCCTCACCTTTGTTATCTTCTTCTTTTTTATGAAGTGACATTTGTGCATCACTTATCTTGTCACGAAGTTTTCCTCTTTGCTTTTCAAGCTCTCTTCTAGCTTCACTTGAAATCCCCATTTTTTCAAGCTCTCTCATATTCTTAAGAATTGCATCTGCCTCTTCCTTAGCTGTATCAAGTATAGCCTTAGACTCTCTTCTAGCTTCTGCATAAGCATTTTCTCTAACTTCATCTATTCTAGCAAGTTTAACATCAAGTTTATCTTTTGTCATCTTAGCTTGAAGTTTATACTTTTCTGCATCTCTAGCATACTTTTCAGCTGCAATATTCTTATCTTGAAGACTTTGAATTAAATCTTCAAACTGAAGTGAGTCACTATTAATAAGCTCTTTAGCATCTTTTATAAGCGTTTCTGAAAGTCCTAGTCTTTTTGAAATCTCAAAAGCATTAGATTTTCCAGGAACACCAATTAAAAGTCTATAAGTAGGACTAAGTGTTTCTATATCAAATTCAACAGATGCATTCTCAACTCCAATAGTTCTTAAAGCATAACCTTTAAGTTCACTATAGTGAGTTGTTGATAAAAGTCTACATCCTCTTTTTCTTAAAGTTTCTAATATAGCAATAGCAAGAGCAGAACCTTCTGTTGGATCTGTACCAGAACCAAGCTCATCAAATAGAACAAAACTATTTTCAGTTGCCTTTGCCATAATACTAACTATATTAGTCATGTGTGCTGAGAAAGTAGAAAGACTTTGTTCTATACTTTGCTCTTTACCAATATCAGCAAATATTTCATCAAAGAAAGCTATAGTTGAGTTTTCCTCTGTAGGTATTAAAAGTCCTGAAAGTCCCATAAGTTCTATGATACCAGCAGTTTTTAAAGTTACTGTTTTCCCTCCAGTATTAGGACCTGTAACAACAAGGCTAGTAAATTCTCCTCCAAGGTAAATATTAGATGCAACTACATTCTCTCTTGGAATAAGTGGATGTCTAGCTTCTATAAGATCAAGTCTACCTTCCTTGTTGACATTTGGCATAGTACCATCTATAAGACTTGCATACTTAGCCTTAGCAAAAATAAAATCAAACTCAACAATTATATTAAAGTTATTTTGAACATTCTTAACAACATTTGAAACCATTTGTGTAAGCTCTGCTAAAATCCTTTGAATTTCTTTTCTTTCTTCAAGCATAAGTTCCTTAATCTCATTATTTAAATTAACAAGACCAATAGGTTCTATAAACACTGTTGAACCACTCGCACTTTGGTCATGAACAAGTCCTGGAACTGAACCCTTATGACTTGCCTTTACAGGGATAACATATCTATCTCCTCTAACTGTTACAAGCGAATCTTGAAGAAAATCTGCATTTTCTCTAACAAGTGCATTGACCTTATCTCTAACAGATGCATTTTTCTCTTTTAAAGTTCTTCTTATATTAAATAATTTTGAACTTGCTTTATCAGAAATTTCTTCTTCTCCAACAATAGCATTAAAAATAGCATCTTCTATTTGCTTATAAGGAACAATCCCCATTCCTATATCTTCTAAAATCCTAAAGCTTTCCTCTTCTTCTTTTCTCTTTAAGTAATCTGTAAACCTTCTAGCACAGCTTAACATATTACCTATTTTTAAAAGTGAGAAAGGACTAAGCACTCCACCTTTACCAGCTCTTATAATATCTTCTTTAACATCATATAAACCTTCAAAGGGAGGATTTCCTTTTTTCACAAGCATCTCTAAAGCTTCTTTAGTTTCTTCTAAATGTTCTAATACATCATGATAATTATCATATGGTGCAAGCTCATTTATCATAGTTTTTGCTGATGCTGTAATTGCATATTTTTCTACTAATTCTCTTACCTTATCAAATTCTAAAGATTTAATAACCTTATCATTCATTCTTTTCTCTCCTATTCTACTCCTTTTCTATAATGTCCTTTTGTGAACTTATCAATTCTAAGAGGTTGTTCATTTAGAATAGCTGTAAGAACTGCTTTTGTTTCTTCATAAGTTTCATCTATGAAGTCTGCTCTAAATGTACGTATTCCTAGGTTTTTAATATCTTTAAGCTCCGCTGTGGCATTTAAAGGAACTGTATTATAAATGTGTGATCTACAGAATAAATCTGTCATTACAAGTAGATCCTCATCCATTCTATCTCTTAATCTAAATGTACTATTTATACATTGGTCATCACAAGCTCTATTTTT
>JBOGAY010000039.1:0-4606 GCA_051655925.1 Sarcina sp.
GTCAGTTTTTCGAGTGAATTTTCATGAATAAAATAAGTGAAATAGGGTATAATTTTTATAAGAAACTAATTTTAGGGCAAGCTTAATAAGCCTACGGATTTTTCTTGTAAAACTAAGTTCCGTTTGCTTTAATTTTGTAATATTAAGTTCCGTTGATACTCGCTCTAAAATTTTGAAATTTTATTTTTTTAAAAGTGCAGGTTTTAGATGTATATCATCTGCTGGAATATCTTTCAACAAAAGTTTATCTAACAGAGAATTATCTAAAAGCATCTGGGCTAGTTTGAATGGCGTATTTCCGTTTAAACTAGCCCTTGTTGTGCTATTAACGTGATTTATTATTAAAGTAATATCTTCTTGAGTTAAATTATTAAATGATTTTCCTTTAGGTAGTATATATCTTAAATATTCATGATTCTTTTCTACATGTGGTTTTTGATAAGATGCCATTGGATTACAATAAAATATTTTAGTTCGTTTATTTCCAAAGGCATCTGTTTCTAACATCTCAGGATTTTTAAATTCTGAGCCATTATCGGTTAAAATAATAGGAAATGTAGATTTAAAGGTATCATAGCCTATCAACTCATAAAGCTTATCTATAGCACTTTTTACCGCTAATTGGCTACATGACTCAAGAATAAATGCTAACATTAATGAGCAATTTCTGAACATAAGTGTAAGAAGTACTTTACCACTTCGGGTCCCGTGAACTGTATCCATTTCAATTATAGAAGTATTAGGATTTTTTGTGATAAATTCAGTAAAATCATTAAAGTTTCTTCCAACTTTATAAGAAGGATCTTTGATTTCAGGTGGCTTAGATTTTTTTCGTGGTTTATACTTTACCTTTCTTGGTAAATCAATATTTCTAGCAGTAAATGCATTCTTATCAAAATAAGAATATAATGTTCTTTCACAACACTTCAGTTCATCTTTATGATGAGTGAAAATATGACATATTGATTGCCCTTTAAAAACAAGTGGTGAAATTATTTCATCCATTTTCTTTAAGTTAGAAGGTGTTATATTCAGTCCTTCTCTAGATGAGATTAAAATTTCTTTATACTTTGCATTAGCACTTTTAGCTTTATAATATTGTTTTTCACTTTTGCATCTAGTGATTTTATCACATCCGTTACAAACGTAGGGGTAACGGTCAAGTTTAGAACATTTTTTTATTGAGTATTCTTTGCAATTTCTATAGCAATTTATAAACTTACACTTCTTACATTTTTTATTGCAAGAGTTATTACATAAATTAGTTTTAGTACAGCTTTTATGATGTTCACAAGACTTTAAACTATTCACTTTTGTCTTACTTAATCTAATGAATCTATTCCTTTTAATCTCTTTAGAAACAGTAGTTGGATCCTTTTGAATTTTTTCAGCAAGTTCTTTTAAGCTATAGTTTTGATCTAAGCCATATTCTATTATAAGTCGTTCTTCCATTTGAAGGTGTTTACCCTTATATGGTTCTTTATTTAACATAATTAAAATCCTCCTTGATATATTAGGAACAAGTATCATTTTAATTATGTACAACTATTTGTAGAACTAACTTCTGTTTAACGAAAAAAACGGAATTTAAGTTTTCAATTTACCTTTGTAAAATTCACCAAAAACAAAATATGTTATAATTTAACAAAAAAAGAAAAAATTAATTAATATGTTATAATTATAAAAAGTTTTATGTTAATATATTATTATATAAGATAAACTTATAAGTTTAAAATAGCATTGTAAATATTACATATACATATATATATGTTATTAATAGATTGCTTGGTTTTATAGATTGCAATAGGAAGGTGAATTTAAATGAGTGTAATACACTATTGGTCGGAGAATATAAATAAGTGTAAAGAATATATCAAAAATGATAAATTTATAGTCAATTTGAGTGTAAAGGATTTAGCTAAAAACACTAAGATTTCAAAATATTTTTTCTTTGAAAGCAGAGTAGAGTTGATAAAATTTATGAAATATGTAGTTCTTCCTACATTTGTGTATAATAAAATAAATAAAAATAAAAATATTGAAAAGTTGAATGTGCAAGATTATAAAGATGTTTTAAATTACTTTATGTGTAATGAAATTAAAGATAGCAAAGAGTTAATAAAAAGATATTCCTATTTTTACAATTCTTTAGAAGAGTTTGAATATGAAGTAAACTATGAAAGTGAAGAAGCTTTTATAGAATTAATTGAAGCTATGGATAAGTATTTTTCAAAAAATGTTTATTTAAATTCAAATATTAAAATTTATTTTGGTGCAGAAGAATTTTTGCAAAGTATATTAGAAAGTAATGATATGTATTTTTATGAAAAGCTTATTAACAATCTTGGAGCTAAAAATAAAGAAGAATTAAAATGCTTTTTAAATGATAATAAAGATAATGAAGCTATAATAAATTTTCTAACTGAAGTAATGAGTGAAATACAAGATGGAAGTAATATTGCTATAAATATATAAAGAGTATAAAAATAGGCAAAAGCCTATTTTATACTCTTTTAAATATAGCAGTACACCATTCGTTTGTTTGGAGTTTCTCTATCATTATGTATCCTGACTCTTCAACTTTAGTTTTCACAAAATCAAAACTCCATTCAACAAGCCCTGAAACTAAAATCATACCATTATCTTTAAGATGTTCATTAATATAGTTCATAAACATTTGAGTTTCCTCACCGCCAATATTGATATAAATCCAGTCATATTTAGAGTCTACTTTGAATTCATTTTCAAGAGCATTTCCAATTTTAACCTCTATATTATCTAAATTATTAAAAGAAGCATTTAAAAGAACTTCATTTTCAACATCTCTAATATCAATAGCTGTTACTTTTTTAGCATTTTTTATAGCAGTAGCAAGTGCAAGTATTCCAGAACCAGTTCCAATATCCATTACTGTTTTATTAGAAAAATCTTTTTCAAGGATCAAAGACAGTATATCTTTTGTTGTTTCGTGAAGACCAGTCCCAAAAGCACCTTGTGATATAAAATTAATTCTATTTATGTCTTTAGTCTCTACGTTTGGATTTACAAGAATCCAAGAATCATTTATTTGAATGGGTGGAAAATCAATTTCTTCATAGTTGTAAATTTCTTCTTTAACTTCAAATGAAAAGTCCTCTAAAATATTTGAAGTTTTAATTAAAAATTGTTCAAGTTCATTTTCAGGACCTTCAAATACAATATGTAAATCTAGGATTTCATTAGTTTTTTCTTCATACCCATAACCCCAATTATCTGTAATTATATTAAGTGGAGCCTCATAATAAGTGTTGAATATATCATTTAGTTGAAGTTTTTCGATTTTTAAATCAACTTCATTACTATTTGTCTTAAATGTAATTATAAACATAAAATTCCTCCTTAGTTTTCAAGTGCTATTATAACATATATTTAAAATTAAAATAGTATGGTAAAATTTATTTATATAGGAGGAAAATATGAATGACTTATTAAAAAATTTGAAGAACAAAAATATAGAAATAGAAATTAAAAAACTTAAAAAAAAATCTGTTTCAATAGAAATAGACAATAGAGGAAAAGTTGTTTTTAGAGTTCCTACTAATATCAAAAAGATAGATTTTGATAAAATATTAGAAAAACGATATGATTGGATAGTACAAAATGTAGCTGAAATTAAAGAAATGAATAAAATTGTTTTAGGAAGAACGTTTAAAGAAAATGATATTTTTTTGTATCTTGGAGAGGAATATAAACTAAAGTTTGCACAAATCCCCAAAATAGATATGATTGAAAAAAATATTTATACTACAGTAGATAATAAACGAGAATCTTTAGAAAAACTGTATAAGTTTTTAGCAAAAAATTATATAATAGAAAGAGTTGAGTATTATCTTGATAAATTTAAAATAATACCAAAGAGTATAAAAATAAAACAACAAAAAACAAGATGGGGAAGTTGTTCCTTTGACAATAACCTAAATTTTAATTATAAAATAATTATGGCGAAAAAAGAATTAGTAGACTATTTAATAATTCATGAAATGTGTCATATGGAACATAAAAATCATTCAGCAGAATTTTGGAGGGCAGTAGAAGAAATTTTGCCTAATTATAAAATTCTAAGAAAAGAATTAAAAGTTATAGGATTTAAATTAGATTTATAAATTAATAGAGCTAAGGGGAAGAGTATGTTTAATAAAGATGAGTATTATTATAATTTAGCAATTTCATGTGATGCTATTTTAGGTGTGAATAGTGAAATATATGAAGAAATAAAAAATGCTAAAAAAGATAGTAAAAGAGAGGATTTAATAAATAAATATTTTTTATCAATCGATAGAAGTTTTATGGGATATAAGTTTTTGAAAAAAACAAGTTATATTAATCAATGTAAAAAGAAGTTAAAAGAGAAATATAAGGTTAAAAATGGAACAGTTCTTATTGATGTTATAGAAAAATTATCTGTAAAAAGTGAGTATACAAAAGGATATTTAGCAATAGAAATGTTTAATTTTTTTGATAAATCAGGAAAAAAATTTGTAAGCCTAGAACAAGGCATTAGAGAATATTATAATTTAATAGACTTAGAAATAGAGGAAGATATAGAGGATTTAAAAGAATATTATAA
>JBOGAY010000040.1:0-3150 GCA_051655925.1 Sarcina sp.
AAGTTCCATCTTCTTTTAAAAGCTGTATCAAGAGGATAAACTCCTTGATCTGCATTGTTCATTGTTGCCCAAATATATAGATTGCTAGGAAGTGACAAGCCTTTTCCAAAATACTCTTGATATTGACTATCATCTTCAAATTGTTCTCTTAAATATTTTTCTACTTCTGTTGATATAGCTATTGGATACTCACTTTCGCCACTTTTATTTCTATCTAAAAGCTGAAATATATTCCCAAAAACTCTATCAGCTTTAGCTCTGTTTATTTCTTCAATTATTAAAAGAAAATTATGCTCTGGATTTTGAAAAGCTTTAACCAAACTTGTCATTAATGGTCCTGGAACATATTTATATATAATATTTTCTGAATTATTTTCACTAGGAACTGGTTTATATGTTCCCACAAATTGACCATATGTATAACCATCATAGAATGTAACTCTCTCTACTAATTTTAAAATTTCTTCTACAGTTTCTAAACTTTTAGAATTATCATTTTCTAAGTCAAATAGTGGTTCAAAAATTTTCAAATAATCTCCTGTTACTTCTTGGATAGTTGGACGAATTGATACTCCTACATAGTCATTTGATAAATTTTTTAATTTCCAATCAACCTTTACAATTTTTCCATCATCACTTTCTTTTGTTACAACTCCTAAAGCCTTTATTCTAACTGTAGCTGTTGGAATTCCATTTGGTCTTGTTACAAAAGCAGATTTAATAGCAATATAATCCCCTACTTTTATTCCTTTTACCTTATCTATAAACTTATCATCCCAACCATTTTCCCAATATCCATTTTCTACAAAATCATCTAATTTATTTTCAGGACCCCAAAATGCCCCTACTCCCCAATATCTTCTTTTATTTACTTCATCATTTTCATCTTCAGAATCAACAGGTACTTCTTTTATTAACTTTACCTCTTTAAATTTTTTTTTACTCTCTTTTTCTAACATATAACTTTTTCCAGTTCCAGGTGCTCCGTATACAATTCTTTGATATTCCATTTTAACCTCCCCATTTTCACTTAGTTTAATATTGTCTTCAATATCTAAATTTTTTATAAAATTTTCTCCTGTTTCTATAAATTTTTTAAAAGCTATGAAACTATTAAAAGCAAATGCATAATCTTTTAACTTTCCAATTTTTTGTTCTAACTTCTCTTTTAAAACTGTTAATTCTTCAGAATTTAGTAAAAAGAAAAATATTATATCTTCTATTAAACTGTTTTCAACTAGCTTTTCAATATTCTTATTTAATCTATAGATACTTGCATCCACAGTTATTTTGTCTAATTTTGTATTTTTTCTAGTAACATAAACATCTTCTAACCAAACTCTATATTTTCTTAACACATTATCTTTTAAATATAATGTCGGTGTTTGTTGTTTTGCTGTTATAAACGAAATATCTGAAGATAAATATTTTTTTAAAATATTTTCTTTTATTAAAGTGCCATTAAAATATTTTCTTCCAAGATTTTCGCCATTATATTCTAAATTTTTTTCATCTTTTATTTCATGCCAATCATAACATTCAAACATCCCAACAATTTTTGAATTTGAAACGGCAAAAACATATTTTAAACTAGAAAGTTTATCTAATGAAACTCTCCAAGATTTTCTTGCTATTTTGTATACTTCTTCTTGTGTCATTCCTTCTCTATAGCTTTGGTTAACAATAACTAGTAAACATTCTTCTTTCATCTTTACCCACCTAAATATTTTTTACTTAAACTCTAATTTGATTATACTCTTTAATATATGCTTTTACAATAATAGTTACTTTATTAATTAGTATAATAATTTTTTTTAATAAAAAACCAGCAGTAAAATATTACATCTATAACTAGATATTTTCATTTTACTACTGGTTAAATCTAAATTTTTTTAATCTAAATCTATAATTTCTATAAATTTTCCAATACTTCTAATTCTTTTTCTATTAATTCTTTCAATTTTCTTAATTCTTCTTCTGTTAATGTTATTCCTTTTCCCATTTTTTTATGTTCAGGGTCCCAAGTTCTAATATCATATTTAGGCTCTTCTCCATTCCAACTTATACGAGTTAACTCTTTCTTCCATCCTTTACTTCCTTCTGAGATAACACCAAGTTCATTTAGAACCTCAAATTTCAATTCTTGTTTACTCATTTTAAACCTCCTTCATTTGGACTCTCCAAGCTTTCCTATCTTTTGTAGCTTTTGCTCCTCTTTTATCAAAAGTATATTTATAATTTTGAGTTTGTAAAAATGTTTCTACTTTCCCCTCTTTATCTGGAGCATAAATAATCCATAACCATCCTGAACTCTTACTATGATCAATATATTCTATCTGTTGATTAATCAAAAATTTATATAGGTCCTCTTTAATATTTTCTTCTTTTTGAAATAATAAATTTAACTGTTTTTGCTCAATATCAATGGAAACTTCTAAAAGAGGTTTTTGTACTATTTCATTTTTTTTATTTTCTTCTAATTCTAAACTCACTTTATCTAACTCATCTTTTTCATAATCTTTTTTCCATTCTTCAAGTAGTTCTAAAGATCTATTTTTTATTCGATCTATTATATTTGTGTCCTCTTTTTTTAATAGAATTTCATTTTTCTCTGGATAAATCTCCCTTTTTTCCAATTCTTTTATTACATTCTCCATTGTTAAATTCTTATCTCTAAAATATTTACTTCCTCTTATTCTAATAAACTCCCACCCACAACGCTCCAATATTTCTTGACGCTCTATGTCATTTTTTATTTGTTCTTCACTACTATGCCATTTTTCTCCATCACATTCAATTGCCACTCTTTTATTTCCTGAAGAAACAACCATATCAATTCTATAAGCCCCCACTTGCCATTGTTGATTAACATTATAATTTCTAGCTAAAAGATATTTGGCAACTTCTTCTTCAAAAATAGAATCTGATTTTTTTTCAACACTTCCATCTAGCATAAAGTGCTTTGGATTTTCTGCGAATTCTAAAAGTTCTCTTCTTATATCATCATTTTTTAAATCATTTAATTTATCTAATGAATGCACTATCCACATCTGATCCTTAGCTCTACTTGCTGCTACATTATATCTTTTTTTCGTAGAACCTTCTTGCCCTTCTCCAGTTTTCCATAAAGGTCCAGATTCATTTAGGTTG
>JBOGAY010000041.1:0-7477 GCA_051655925.1 Sarcina sp.
TTTAATATTTCCAAAATTAACCTTCGTTTATACGAGGGTTCTTTGTCGTGCTTTTGATTCATTAAAATTTGTTGATTTTTAGTTTGATAATTGTAAATTTCAAAAATCTATTTTTTCATATGAAACTTTACACTATCATAGAGTTCTTATTGTTCCTCTGCTTCTAAAATATTTATCATCCATTTATTACAATTTTTACATTTATATACTTGAATCCCAAATGGTTCAAGTCTTGTTCCTTCATATTGTGCTCTTCTTGCTCTAACCTCTTCTAATGTTAAAAATTCATCCGCTTCTGTTAATACTCCTATTATTTCTGCAAACATATTGAACTTTGTTTTCTCACAGCAGTCGTTAAGTTCTGCACATTCTATTTCCTCTAATTTTAATCCATCTTCAAACTCTTTTATTATATCTACTATGTCTAAATAATCATTTATATCATCTTGGAACTCACCCTTATCAAAACTTACTCCACTTATTTTAAATAATTCTTTCATCTTTCTTCCTCCTGTAAAATATTTTCCAAATTATATATTTTTTTATTGATAATTTATATTATATATATTACATACTTTTTTCATTAATGTAAATTCATTTCATGGTATTATCTTATATGTTATAATTTTCTTAATAATTCTTGGAGGGTGAAATATGATATTTGATACACATATGCATAGTGAATTTTCTTTTGATTCTAAAATGAAAGTTTCTGAAATATTAAAAACTCAAAAAATTCAAAATATAGGAATTTGCCTTACTGAACATGTTGATTTAGATTTACCAGAACTACCTCTAATCGACATGGAAAAATATTTTGAATTTTACAAAAAATATAAATCATCTAACTTTTTAATAGGAATAGAACTTGGAATGTCAAAAATAAATTCTGATGAAACAATAACTTTTGCAAATAAATATGGAAATACTTTAGATATAATTATAGGTTCTATTCATACTCTTTATAATAAAGATATTTTTTATTTAATGGAAGATATAAAGCTAGATAAAGAAAGGGTTTATACTGATTATTTACAAAATATATTAGCCTGCATTGAAGATTTCGATTATTTTGATACTCTTGGGCATATAGATTATATCTCTAGATATGCAACTTATGAAGATAAAGAAATAACACTTGAAGAATTTTCTCCTTTAATTGATAAAATATTTAAAACTCTTATATCAAAAAATAAATGTCTTGAATTAAATACAAGAAGACTTGATAAGGAAGATGCTTTCAATAATCTTTTAAAGTTGTATACTAGATATAAAGAACTCGGTGGAAAATATGTAACTATAGCCTCAGATGCTCACTCACAAAATGCTATAGGTATGAATTTTGATAATGCTATAAAACTTTTAAAATATACAGGGCTTATTCCTGTGTATTTTAAAAATAGAAAAATGATCATAATAGAAAAAGTCTAGCATTTCGCTAGACTTTTTTTCATTTATTTTATTACTTTAACAAGTGTTTTAAATACATTTGCTTCCTCTTTAAGTTTTGCTTCATTTCCTAATGCACATATGCAATTTTGTTTTAGCACTCCATCTAATAAAGGTGCAAAAGCTTTAATTTTATCTGCATCAGCTGATAAAATTTCATTTCTTTCTTTTACCCTATCTTCATAACTTACTCCACTTAAATAAAGCGTAGTTGCTACTTCCCCTTTTGAACTATTTCCAATAGGACTATCAAGCTTTCTTACTGTTCCTATAATATATTTTTGCATTTCTCTATCTGCAACTTCAAAGTTATTTAAATATTCAACAACTCCATCATATACATTTAAAGTATCTTTTACATTGGGATCTCTGTATGAAGCTATATAAAATCCTCCATCTCTTCTAAAGTTTGAAAATACTCCATACGCTCCACCTTTAACTCTTACATTGTTCCATAAGTAGTCAAAACCTAAAATTGTTTCTAAAAGTGACATAGCACCACTGTAATTATAACCAACTTTTTTATAATCTCCACCTTTAGCTACAAACTGAACATTTCCTTGCATTAATAACCCTTCATTTTTAGCTTCTAAATTAAATTTATATTTATTGTAATTTAATTTTTCATTTGGTAATTTATTTATAAATGGTCTAATTGCTTTTTCAAACTCTACATAATCTTCATCCGTACCTGAAAAACTTACTAACATGTTATTTTTATTGAATACAAGTTTTACTACCTCTTCAAGTTGTGCATGAATTGTTTTTATATCAAAGTTCTCTATCGTATCAACTAAGAAATTATAATAGCCAAGACCTGCAAGTTCCTCTTCATAAGCACCTTTTTCAGATACATATGCAAGTATCTTTTTAGAAACAATCCTATGGCCTGCATCAAATATACTACTTTCAACCCTTGAACGCTTTTCTTCAATAATTTGTTTAATTCTTTTTTCATCATCTAGATTAGTATCTAAAAGTATTTCCTCTAATATTTCTAATACTTTTGGAAGTTTGTCATTTAATGCTTTAAATGATACATCAAATAATTTTTTATACTCTCCATCATGTTTAATATCTGCAATACTACATGGTAAATATGATACTCCCCCAGTATTTATATTAATAAGATTTGATAATTTCTCATAAGTATATTTTTTACTTGAAGTTCTTCCTAATATGCTTGATAAAAGTGTTAATCTATTTATTAACTTTTGATCTACTGCATCTGTTCTAAAATAAAGATTTACATATGAAATTTTATTCGTATTGAAATTATGATGTAAAACTTTAACACCATCAATTTCCTTTTCTTCTAAAGGTAAAATTTCTGGCAATTTGTTAATATCTTCTCTAGATAGTACCGGTATAGCTTCTAAAGCTTCTACTCCATCTGGTGTTTCCTGTCTCTCTTTAAGCTTTTTGCATCTGTCTATTAATAACTGAATTTCTTCGTTTGAAAAACTTTCTTTTATTTTTTTAAGCTTCTCATCTAACGCTTGTTGCTTTTCTTCATTCAATCCTTTCTTAGGATGTAAACTTACAAGTGAACTATGTGTGTTTTCTAAAATATATTTTTCTATAAGAGCTTCAAAATAATTACTTGTTAAAGCTTGCTTTACTTTAGCAAGCGCTTCCTCATATTCAAGATGTATAAATGGACTTCCCTCATATAACCAACTATCCATAGCTTTTAAGTAATAAATAAGCCCTTTAGGATATGATCCAAAATCACCCTCTCTAAGTTCAAATTCCACTCTATTTATAGATGCTTCAATGAGCTCTTTGTCTATTCCTTTTTCAACAAGTTCTCTTAATGTATCAAAAACTATATCTTTAAATTTATCTTTATCACCCTTATTAGCATTTTTTACAAAAATACTAAAACAAGGTTGATTAATTCCATTATCATAATCACCACTAACTGATTTACCAACCCCAGCATCCATTAATGCTTTTTTAATTGGTGCAGCTGTAGTTCTAAGAAGTAAATATGCCAATACTTCAAATGCTAAATATAATTCTCCATTAAGTGCATCTCCTATTGAAAAGTTTAATGCATAAAAACTTTTACCTTCATCCTCATCTTCACTTGCTATACCATAAAACATCTCAAGTTCATTCATTTTATTAAATGGTTTTTGTTCTTTAATTACTGAATCAACTTCTTTTTTCTCAAAATCACTTAAATATTCATCATCTATAAAACTTAATTCTTTTTCAAGATTACCATTTCCATATAAAAACATATATGCGTTTGAAGGATGATAATAAGTTTTATGAAAATCTAAAAATTCCTCATATGATAAATTTGGAATATCTGAAGGCTCTCCACCTGAACATACTGCGTAAGTTGTATCAGGATATAAACTTGTAGTTATATTTCTATATAAAATTGAATCCGGTGAAGAATATACTCCCTTCATTTCATTATATACAACTCCATTATATTCAAGCTTATCTTCTTTTTTTTCTATACTATAATGCCAACCTTCTTGCATAAATATCTCTTTATGCTTATATATATTAGGATATAGAACCGCATCTAAATAAACATCCATTAAATTAAAGAAATCCTTCTCATTTCTTGATGCAACAGGATAAACAGTTTTATCTGGATATGTCATAGCATTTAAAAATGTATTTAATGATCCCTTTAATAATTCTACAAATGGCTCTTTCATATCAAATTTTCTTGAACCACATAAAACTGAATGTTCTAATATATGTGCGACACCTGTGCTATTTTTAGGCGGTGTTCTAAACCCTATTGAAAATACTTTATTATCATCATCACTTAAAATTTTTATAAGCCTAGCACCTGTTTTTTCATGTTCAAACAAAAGAGCATCTGACCCAATTTCTTTTAATGTTTTTCTTTCTTTAAGTTTAAAGCCATAAAATACTTTATTTATCTCTAGGTTCATTTTTCCATCTCCTTTTTATCTATTATTAATATTCTACCATATATGTTTATTTATGAACAAACATATATATTTATCTTTGGAAATATATTCAACATAAATAAGCTACCTAAAAATTAGTTAAAAAATAATAATTTATTACTTTTAATATAACTAAAATTCAGATAGCCTATTTTAACTTTACATTATTAGTATTAGCTTTTTTTAAATCATAATACCTTGTAAGATATATATAATTAGGATAATTGTTCAAACTCAAAAAAATTACTGACTATCATATATAGTATTTGTAAATTTTCTTTCTTTTTATTTGAAAAATCCGATATGAGCTCAAACTGACTAGTTATCCATATAATTACAATTCTCAAATACAACTCATCACTAGCCTTAAATTCTTTCCTTAAATTAAACCTTTTTAAAGTAACTTTTATAAATTCTTCTAACACCTCTCGTGCTACACCATCAAATTCTTTATCACCTTGCTTACATAGTCCTCTAAAATCTATGCCAAGACCATTTCTTTGTTCTGTTTCAGTATATAAAATTTCTATTTGTTTTTTAAGTTCTTTTGGGTTACCTTCACCTATCTTTATATCTTCTAATTTTTTTATTGTTTTATTCCAACTCTTAAGAAATACATCTCGATATATCATTTTTTTATTAGGATAATAATTATACAAAGTCCCTACTGCTATTCCACTAGCTTTAGCAATAGCTTTCATCTCACTACCTGTGTAACCTTTTTCCGAAAATATTTTTGCTGATTCCTCTAGTATTGTACGCTCTATATTATTTATTATTTTAGGCACAATATCCCCCCTTTATGAACTTATTTTCATTTTAAAAGTCTAGCAACATAATTATTATAAGTATACCCCATACTTTTTTCATTATCTATAAACATCATTTTTATTGATAAAATGTTATTATTTTATTAATAATTTCAAAAAAAGATGCTCATAAAGCATCTTACATTATATTAAAATATCTCAATACTACATATAATAAAATAACTATAGCACCAATAAAACTAATTTTTGCATTTTGTATATGTTTTGCAACTTTTAATTCAAAGAAACCTCTACCTATAAACACAATTCCTAAAGCTATTCCAAGTCCTTGATTTACTTCATACCAATTACTCTCCTGTTGAACATAACTGTAAAAATAACAGATTAATAACGGAAAAACAATACCCCCTATTAAACTTCTTATAAATCTAACTTTTCCTTTTACAAGCTTCATAATTTTACTCCTTATCATTTGTTACTAATTTTATAGTTATATATTAACATATTTAATCAAAAAAAATATAGCTACAAATGTAGCTATATTGTGAATATTATGTTTAATTTAATATTTTAGGAACAAAAAAGAACAGTATTATTAATACAGGCAATGCTATCACATATATAATCATAGGTTTTACCTTTAAAAAGTTTAAAATTAATGCCAAAATAACAGATGCTATAAATCCAAATGAAACAAGTATCGTACTTTGAGTTATTATCCCTATAAAAGCAAAAATAATCATAAAAATTATAAGTTCAATAGCAAAATTTGTAACAAGTCCTACAGTTCCTAAAGCTCCATTTCCTCTGTTTCTTCTCAAAATGTTTGACCGCCTTGTCTTTTTCTTATATTTTTCTTATATTTTTCTTATATTTTTTTTATTATATCATCTAATTATGTTTTTATTGTTACAAAGACATTTATTTTTATCAAATTATTTAAATTTATATCTAATTGAAATTAATGTGAAAATCTCTTTATACTATATTTATGTTTGTAGCCAAACAGTTTACCATTTTTTTAAGCTATGTTATAATTTTTAAGTTAAATTATATATAGGAGCTAATAACAAATGAATAAAATAGATTTTAAACCTAGTGTTATGTTAAACCCTGTACCAGCAGTTATGATAAGTTCTAGAAATAAAGATGGAAAAGATAATATTTTTACAGTATCTTGGATTAATACTATTTGTACTAGACCACCAATGCTATCAATTTCTATAAGACCTGAACGTCTTTCTCATGATTACATAAAAGAAAGTATGGAGTTTATAGTAAATATCCCATCAACCGATCTCACATATGAAACAGATTTTTGTGGTGTTCAAACTGGTAAAAAAATAGATAAAATTAAAGAACTTAATCTTGAAATGACTGAAGGCGAACATGTAAATGTAGCATATATAACAGCCTGTCCTATCAATATCGAATGTAAAGTAAAACAAATCATTCCACTTGGATCACATGATCTGTTTATAGCTGATGTTGTAGGTTCTCATATTAATGATAATCTTATGGATGAAAAAGGAAAAATTCATTTTGAATACGGTAACCTTTTAAATTATGCACATGGTGAATATTTTCCAATGGCAGAAATGCCTATAGCTAGATTTGGTTATTCAACTAAAATTTCAAAAAAAGAAGATACAGCTATTATAAATTTACAAAAACAAAGAAATATGAATTCTTGCACTATTGTAGAAGAAGATTTAGCTATTAAAGCTTCAAAAGATTACAAAAAAAATAATTTAGAACCTAATACTAGAACTAAAAATAGAAAACGTCATAATAAAAATAACAATATATCTACTACTAAAAATAAAATAAATAGTAAAAAGAAAGCAAGAACTCGTTAATCGAGCTCTTGCTTTTAATATAAACTTGCTATTTTACTTACGATTTCTCTAGGAGCTTCTCTAAATTTTATATATCTATACGGACTTATTTCATCATCTGTTATAAACTTTATAAGCTCTCTTTCTTTAGTTGCTACTTCTTGATCGTTTTCAATATTACTAAGTTTCATACCAAGTATAAGACTTATATAAAAATCATACCAACTATCAAATCGTTCAGATATTTCTCTTCCAAAAGATTTTAAATATAAATTAATATCCTCTAATTTTATGTATGAAGCAATATATCCTAATTTAAGAATATTTATTGCTTCTACTATATCTTGTGCATATGTATGATTTTTATTGAATAATTTTCTATTTTCATTTAATATATAAAAAGTTTTTTTATAATATTCTTTTAAATCCTCTATATTTTCCTCTATTTCTAAATCTATTAAATTATAATACTCTC
>JBOGAY010000042.1:0-9191 GCA_051655925.1 Sarcina sp.
GTAACTAATCCTATTTTCTTTTTTTGTTCTTGGAATTGCTCACTTTTTGAGTACATTTTATCAATAACCATTTTAAGTTGAGCTGATACTCCCCACCAATAAACAGGAGAACCAAATATAATAGTATCAGCATTATAAATTTTATTAATTACATCAGCACTTTCATCAGGAAGAATACAATTACCATGGTTAGATTTACAACCATCACAATTGATACATCCACTTAACTTATGTTCTGTAACATCATAAATTTCGACTAAAGAATTTGTGCAGTTTTTATTAATTCCAGCAACAATAGTCTTTAATGCTGTTTTAGTATTACCATCTAATCTAGGACTTCCATTTAAAACTAAAATTTTCATAAAAAACCTCTCTTTAATATATTAAAATTAATTAGGATTATCAACGTCAATTTTATCTTTGACAACAAAAGGTGCTAAGGTAGAAACCATTTTAACTGTTTCTTCATAAGGATTTTTAACATAATGAACTTCAGAAGGTTCGATATGTATAAATTGACCTTTAGTTAAAGTGTGTAGGACATCATCTACGATAATATCTATTTTACCTTCTAAAATATAAAAATTTTCTTCCATGATTTCATGATAATGAGCTTGAAAATCTGTATTGGGTGGAAATTGAACAATGGCATAGTTCATTCTAGGTCCCTTCATTAGATACTTTGGGCCCAAATCTCCAAAACGATATTCTAAATTATTTTCATCTATTATATACATATTTAATATCCTCCTTTTATAAGCCTGGAGCTAACCACATATGATTAACCAAATTTTTATTAGCTATTTCTAATTGTGCTGAGTAAACATTTAACCAATTGTTATAAATATCTTTGTAAATTAGGTGATTATTTTCATCAGGAATATAAATTTTATCAAATTGGATCATATTATCACATGCTTCTTGAATTGATGAATATTCACCAATGGCAACACTAGATAAAATTGCACCTCCTAAAGCAGTAGCTTCTTTTATTTTAGGAACTTTTATTTTTATATTAAGAACATCTGCAAGAATTTGACACCACAATGGACTTTTAGAAGCTCCTGAAGCAAAAGTAATTTCAGAAGGTGCAATTCCTGTTAATTCTTTTATTAAATCAATATGTCCTTTTGTAACATAACAAGAATTTTCCATAATAGCTCGGAAAAAAGTATATTTATTAAATTTATTGCTATCAAAAGAAAAATTTGTAAATGTAGGAGAAGCATGCCTCCAATCTATAAAATTCATAATATTTGAAAAAGTACAAATAATACCATAACTTCCTGGGGGTATATTAGCTGCCATTTTTGACATTATAGTGTAAGTATCTTCTCCTGTTTTTAAACTTTCTTCTTTTTCAAACTGACAAAACCCATCTCTAAACCATCTCATAATTAATCCGGGAAAAAAAGCGATTGCTTCATATTGCCATAAATTATTCAAAGCATGAGAATTAACACGAATTCTACAATTTTTATCAACTAAAGGAGAAGGTGTATTGAATTCATATTGCCAAAAGCTCCCCCCAAAGATACCAGCTTCATTAGGGTTGATTAGTCCAATTCCAATCGATCCTAGTTGAGCATCTCCACCACCGATAAAAATTGGGATATTTTCATATAGTCCAGTTATTTTTGAAGCTTCAGGTGTAACATATCCAATTAAGCAACCACTTGTTAAAGTTTCTGGAAAAATATCAGTTTTCAGTTGAAATTTTTCAGCTATATTTTTATCCCAATCATTTAATTTTATATTAAAAATACCAGTGGTACATGAATTACTAGGTTCGCTATTTATTTTATTTGAAAGCTTAAAGGCAATCCAATCATTTAACATAGAAATTCTATGCATATTTTTATAAATTTCAGGAAGATTTTTCTTTATCCAAAGTAGACGCGGAATACTTCCTAATGCAAAAGTTTGTCCAGTTAAATTGTAGATTTCTTTTTCTGAATGAGAGTCAAATTCTTTTAGTAATCTAACTTCCTCGGTTGCTCTTGAATCAACGTTAGCACAAGCCCAAATTTCTTTTAAATCTTTATCATATAAGACAATAGCTTCTCTCATAGAAGTAGTAGTAATTGCAATGATATTATTAGAATCAATTTTAGCTTTAAAAATAGATTCGCTTATGCACTTACATGTAAGATTCCAATTGAAAGCGACATCAAAATTCATAGATCCCTTATATTTTGGATCTTCTTGATGTTCCCATTCTCTAGAAACACAGGATATTTCTTCTCCTTTTAAATTAAAAATAACTGCTCTAACACTTCCAGTACCAGCATCGATTGTCATTAGATATTTATCCATATATCCCACCTCTTAAAATTTTAGTCTTTAGCTAAATAGATTGCAGTGTTTTCATCAGTAAAAAGAATGTCTATAATATTTGTATTTAGTGCAGCTTTAATAGCTTCGTATTTATGTTCACCTCCAGCAACAGCAATAACATTTTTTAAGTTTTTTAAATCATTAAAATGTGTACTTATAATTTTTTTAGAAAAACTATCTTCAACTTCATTCCCGTTAGAGTCAATAAAATAACCTAAAATATCAGCAACAACACCTTTATTTTTTAAAAAAATTATTTCGTTAGGAGTTAGTTTTTGATCTTTAACAATAGTATCATATTTTGAAATTGCTCCGATTCCAATAACTGTCATTTTAGCAAATTGTGACATCTTAAGAATTTCACTAATAGAAGCTTCTTTATATAGTTGCTTAGCTAATTCTTCACTAGAAACTGAAAAAGGACAAGGAAGAATATGAAGATTAGGTTTCTTTCTATTGAAAGTTTCTAATGATGATAGATAATAGTTAACTCCACCTGTTAATGATATTAATGATGTTGAAGGTGTATCATCAAAAGAAATATTACTAATAATTTTAGAAACAGTATCACCAAAGCCGATATTTAAAAAATCTTTTTCACAAAGATTTTCCTGAATAAACATTGCGGCAGATTTAGCTATAGTATCATTTAAGTTATTTGTATTAGATGGAGTTATAAATACATCTTTCAAAGAATATTTTGTTTTTAATTTCTGTTCTAATGAAATGAAATTTGAAGCATCAGAACTAATTTTAAATTGTATTATTTTAAGTTCTTTTGCTTCAGAAAGAAATTTCATGATTTTAGCTCTAGATATATTATACATTTCAGATATTTCTTGTTGTGTTTTATTTTCCATAAAATAAGCCCAAGCTATCTTAAAAATTAAATTTTGTTCATAAGAATTCATAGTACCTCCTTACAATTGTTTTTCATAAAAACATTTGTTTGATATAAAAATAATACCACTTCATTTTTCCAAAGTCAAGAGTCCTTAATATAAATAAAAAATATATAAAAAAAATTTGACAAATAAAAATTCTTGGGCTAAACTCGATTAACAAATGAAAACGCTTAAAACAAATGTTTGGAAAAATTGTAAAAAGGAGGTTTTTAAATGTTATTCTCAAAAGAAAATATTCCAATGCTCTCTATAAAAGAAGTCCATAAATCTTTTGGTGAAAATAAAGTTTTAAAAGGAATTGATTTAGAGATTTATAACGGAGATGTTATATCAATAATTGGTGGGAATGGAGCTGGGAAAAGCACTTTAATGAAGATTTTAATGGGGATTTATGGTGCGGATCAAGGGGAAATATGTATTAATGGAAAATTAGTAAATCTATCGACACCTTCTCTAGCAATTTTAAACGGAATATATTTAGTACCTCAAGAACCTATGCTTTTTCAAAATATGTCTATACTTGAAAACATAATAATAGGAATAGTAGGTGACAAAAATTCTCTTCTAGAAGAGGTAAATACATTAACTAAAAAATTTGACTGGAAAGTTGATTTAAAAAGAAAAGCATATACATTGTCTATAGCTGAGCAACAAATAGTAGAGATTTTGAGAGGACTTTTAAGAAAATCTAAAATACTAATATTAGATGAGCCAACTTCAACATTGACATTTAAAGAAACGAAACTATTATTTGAAATGATAAAAGACTTAAAAAAAGATGGAGTTGGAATTTTTTATATAACTCACAGACTAAGTGAAGTATTTCAAATAACAAATAAAGTTGTAGTTATGTGTGATGGGAAAATAACTCTGAATGGGAAAACAGATAACTTTACAAAGGAGATGTTGGTAGACGCTCTGTTAAATAATAAAAAAGATAAAAGTGATGAAGAATTAAAATTTGGTGCATTGGAAAAAGATAAAATTATAGAGTTAGAAAAAAATAAAATCTTAGAAGTTAAAAACTATTCAGGGTATGGATTTAGTAACTTAAACTTTTCGGCTTATTCTGGTGAAATTTTAGGGATAGCAGGAGTTATAGGAGCGGGAAGAACTGAATTTGCTACAACACTATTTGGAATGGATAAAGTATTGGAGGGCTCTATATATTTAGAGGGAAAAAATATAACTGGAAAAAATCCCAAAGAAATAATAAAAATGGGAATCAATTATGTTCCTGAAGATAGATATTTAAATGGAATTTTTAAAATAATTCCAATTTCAATTAATACAACCTCAAGTATTTTAAGAGAAATATCCAAGATTTTTATAAATAAAAAGATTGAAAAGCAAGTGGCTTCAAAATATATAAATGATTTTAACACTAAAATAACTAGTTTAGCTCAAGAGATAGGAGAACTCTCTGGTGGGAATCAACAAAAAGTAATTATAGGTAGAGCGTTGTCAACAAGTCCTAAAATATTAATATTAGATGAGCCAACAAGAGGAATTGATGCAGGAGCTAGGATTGATGTTTATAATATTATAAAAAAATTAAAGGAAGAAGGAGTTGGAATAATATTGATTTCCTCAGATTTGGATGAAATTGTAGAATTAGCAGATAAGGCTATAGTTATGAATCAAGGAAAAATAGAAAAAAAGTTTTTAAAAGATGAAATATGTTTAGACAATTTAATGAAAGCATCTTATGGAATATAAATAATTAAAAGGAGTCCTTATGGAAAGATTAAAAACTATTTTAAAATCCAGAGAAATAACACCTTTATATATGCTTATGGTTTTATTTATAATAGTAGGAATTATAAATCCAACATTTTTTAGTTATCAAAATATAGCAAGTACATTATATGGAAGTTCTTTATATATTATTTTATCAATTGGAATATCTTTTGTAATTATGACTGGAGAGATTGATGTATCTATTGGATCAACATTAGGATTATGTGCAACTGTTTCAGGAGTTATGATAAGAGATGGATATAATCTATTCGTAGTGTTGTTAGTTGTAATTTTAATAGGCGGTTTTATAGGGTTGATCAATGGGATTGGAATTGTGGACTTTG
Source organism: Sarcina sp. (assembly GCA_051655925.1). Classification (GTDB taxonomy): domain Bacteria; phylum Bacillota; class Clostridia; order Clostridiales; family Clostridiaceae; genus Sarcina. The sequence continues at coordinate 5,327 of JBOGAY010000042.1, forward strand.
AAGTGAGTTCAATAATTATGACTTTAGGGATGTTGGGAATTGTTAGGGGTGCCATTTTTCTAATAACGAAGGGGAGATGGGTTGAGAATTTGCCGGCAAGTTTTAAAGAACTATCTCAGAAAAATATAATTGGAATAAATGAATTTTTTCTAATGAGTTTCTTACTAGTTATTATAATGCATTTTTATTTAAGTAAAACACCTCAGGGAGGATATTTTAAAGCTGTAGGTGATAATCAAAATGGAGCAAACTTAGTAGGAATACCTGTAAAAAAGACGAAGAGATTAGCTTTTGTTTATTCAGGTCTTTTTTCAGGAATAGCAGCTTTAATGTTTGCATCAAGGACAGGATTTATAGCTCCAATATCTGGAAATGGTTATGAAATGACAATAATAGCTGGATGCGTTTTAGGCGGAATTAGTTTAACTGGTGGGGTAGGAAGTATAATAGGTTCTTCTTTAGGAGTAATAATAATGGCTTCTTTGAGCAAAGTGTTGGTATTTATGGGATTTTCATCAGATTTAAATAATACAATAACTGGAGCACTTTTGGTGGTTATAGTGGTGAGTGATACATTATTGCAGAAGTATTCTATAAGTAAAAATAGAAAGGTACGTCTTAACAATAGAGTGAAAGGAGAAACTGTAAATGGATAAGATGAAAAAAATTTTTTCACATTGGGAAGTCTTTCTTAGTCTTTTATTGATAACTGAGATAGTTATATTTGGGAATTTAAATTCTAGAATATTAAGGCCAAATATATTTTTAGGAAGTATAAATGATTATTCTTTTATAATTATTGTAGCTTTATTTTTAACATTTGTTTTTTTAACTGGAGGAATAGATATACAATCTGGAGCTATAATGGGATTATCATCAATAGCTTTAGGTATACTGTGGAAAAATTATAATTTAAATATAGTGGTAGCAATAATTTTAGTTCTTTTACTTGGTGCATTATGTGGATTATTTAGTGGAATAATTATAGCTTATATAGGGGTTCAACCGATGATTGTTACTCTTGGAGGAAGCTTTCTTTTTTCAGGGTTGGCTATTAATATATCAAAAATAGGAGTTTCTAGTTCTTTTGAGGGAATAGCTGGTTTTCCAGAGGCTTTTGTAGACTTTACCCATACAAAAATATTAGGATTGCCAGTTTTATTTTTAATAATTTTAGCAATAGTTTCAATACTGTATATAGTATTGAGTAAAACATCTTATGGAAGACAAGTTTATTTAGCAGGAGTATCTCCTAATGCTATGAGATATTCAGGTTTAAATCCTAAAGCAATAATAGCGAGTACTTATATAGTATCTGGGTTTGGAGCGGCTTTAGCAGGAATTCTTTTAACTAGTTATTTAGGATCGGCGAGACCAGATGCAGGAAATGAATTGACATTACCGATTATAACAACTGTAGTATTAGGAGGGACATTAACAACTGGAGGGAAAGGAGGAGTTCTTGGAACAATTTTAGCTGGATTTATAATTGGGTTTTTGAAGTTTGGATTATCAATGGTAGATGTATCAACTCAATATTTAAATATACCAGTTGGTATTTTGTTGATAGGAGTAGTAGCATTAAGAAAAATTAAAAATAAGAATTAGGGAGGAGAGAATTATGAGAAAAAAATTATTATTATTTTCAATAGGGATATTTTTATTTTCATCAGCGATTAGTTTGGCAGAAATAAAACCAGTTAAAGGGACACAAGTTGTATTTATACCTAAGTTATCAGGAAATATGTTTTTTGAGTCAGGAAATGAAGGAGCTCAAGAGTTAGCTAAAAAGTTAGGGTATAAAGTAAAGTATGATGGAAATCCAGAAGCTTCTGTTGCAAATCAGGTTCAAATAATAAATAATGCTGTTGCTCAGGGGTATGATGCTATAGCATTATCAGCGTTATCAAATAATGGATTAAATAAAGCTATTGATAATGCTAGAGAAAATGGAGTAAAAGTAGTTACTTGGGATTCAGATGTGGATAATACATATAGATCTCTTATGGTTTCTCAAGGAACACCAAGACAATTGGGAGAGATGTTAGTTGAAATGGCAGTAATGCAAATTGAAAATCCAAAAGATAAACCGATAAAGTATGCTTGGCATTATTCTTCTCCTACAGTAACAGATCAAAATTCATGGCAAGTTGAAGGAGAAAAATATATAAAGGAAAAATATCCAAATTGGATAAATGTAGCTCCAAATAATTACTATAGTAATCAAGATGCAGCTAAGGCTGTAGAAGTAGGACAAAGTATATTAGAGGCACATCCAGATATTGATGTAATTATATGTAATGACTCAACAGCTTTACCAGGACAAGCACAAGCAGTAGAAAATAAAGGATTAAAAGGTAAAGTTATAGTTACTGGTTATGCAACACCATCAGCAATGAAGGGCTTTGTAAAAAATGGAACAGTTCCTGTATTTGGGTTATGGGATGTAAAAATTCAAGGAGCAATGGCGTCATATTTAGCAGCATATTTAGCAGCTGGTAACACGTTTAAAGTTGGTGATAAGATAGATATACCTACGATAGGAGTAGTAGAAGTTTATCCAAATACAGTTTTAGATCCAAATGCTCCAACTGGTGAAAACTCAGGAGTTGTTTTATTACCAGAAAGAACAATTTTTACTAAGGATAATATAGATAATTATAATTTTTAATAAATAATTAGGAGGAAAAAAAGTGGCTGATACAAACGGAATGAAAGTAGCAAAAGATTATTTTTTAGAAGTTCCATTTAAAAATCAAAATGGATTTTATGTTAAAGGTGCAGAAAATTTAGGATGGGGAATGAAAAAAAGACTTTCAAATATTTTTAATTCTGAAAGTGGAAATACAGTTATGTTTGCTTTTGATCATGGATATTTCATGGGATCAGTTTCTGGACTTGAAAGATTAGATTTAATTGTTCCAAAAGTAGTAAATTATGTAGATGCATTAATGGCGACAAGAGGAGCGTTAAGAACATGTGTTTTACCAGATAATAAAAAAGCTACAGTTTTAAGAGTAACATCGGGTTCGTCAGTATTAGATGATGATTTAAGTAGAGAAGTAGTAGCAGTAGATATAGATGATTCAATAAGAATGAATGCCGACTGTTTAGCAGTTCAAGTTTTTATAGGATCAGAGGGACAGAAGGAAAGCTTAGATAATTTATCTAAAGTGGTAAATAAGGCTTTGAAATATGATATTCCAGTAATGGGAGTAGTTGCAGTTGGAAAAAATATGGAGAGAACTTCTAAATACTTCAAATTAGCAACTAGAATGATTGCTGAATTAGGTGCAAATATAATAAAAACATATTATTGTGATGAATTAGAAGAGATTGTAGCAGCATGTCCAGTTCCAATTGTAATAGCAGGTGGTAAAAAGTTACCTGAAAACGAAGCTCTGACATTGGCATATAAAAGTATAAAGGCTGGAGCTAAAGGTGTAGATATGGGGAGAAATATATTTCAAAGTAATTATCCTGATATAATGGCAAGAGCAGTTTCATTAATAGTTCATAAGGGATATACGGATGAAGAAGCATATAGTTTTTATTTAAAAGAAACTGGAGAATAAAAAATAATTAAATATAAAAGCTGATTTAATAAGTTGAAAACTTTATTTTAAATCAGCTTTTAGTTTTATTAGAATATTAAAAATTACATTCTAAAACTCCATTTTTTTCCAATTCAATAAGTTCCTGTTTCAAATAGTTAATTAATTCAGCAATAATATGATTTTCATATCTATTTTCTATAGAGTGTAAATAAAAAATTTTTCTTTTAGGAATATTAAAATTTGTTTCATGAACTCTTATATTTGATTTTTTTGCAAGCATTTGTGCAACGGTATTTGGAACAATACAC
>JBOGAY010000043.1:0-19153 GCA_051655925.1 Sarcina sp.
TTGCCCTTTAGTCTAAATCTATGATTTAGCGCCTAAAGGGTACACTGTGTGTATCTAGAAGCGTCTAGTTCTTTATTCCTACTTGCTAGGAATATTGGAAATACTAGCTATCAGATAACTTTATTTAATGATACAAAAAAGATAGTACCAATACTTAGAGTATTAATACTATCTGTAAAATGTTATTCTTTATTTAATTTTCAATTCCAAATACTTGTTATCTTATTCCACTATTAAATCTACAACTTTTCCTTCTTTAACATCTATAAGCCCCTTATCTGTTATCTTAAGATTTGGACTTACAGGAAGAGTTAAAGTACATAATGACATTATAGGATTATAATGCTTGTACCCAAGTTCTATAAGTGACTCTCTAAATAATCTTATCTCTTCTCCTAAAACACTCATAGGAGCATCTGATAAAATTCCACCTATATTAAGTTTAACTTCTGTTTTCAATTCCCCATTATAACAAGTTGAAAGACCTCCATTATTTGTAATAACAGAGTTTGCTACCTTGACCATATCAGTAGCATTTTTACCTACAACTAAAAGATTATGACAGTCATGTGCGTAAGTTGTTGCAACAGCACCTTTTTTAATAATATCTCCAGTAGCAAGCCCTATTCCTACTGATGAATTCTTACCATATCTCTCAAAAACAGCTACCATAACACAGTCACTATTTTCAAAATCTATTTTACCATCTACAACATCAAACTCTTTAATAACTTCCTTTGTGAATGTTCCCCCATCATTAATTTCCATCACTCTACAAGTTACTTTTCCTACCTTATCTGTCTTTATGATAAAGTCTTCTTCTGTTAATTCTCTCACCTTTACACTATTACATATCTCTTTTGAAAATCTATAATTAGCCCTTTTAATTTCTTGCTCATTGCTTTTATCATAAATAACTTTCCCATCTTTAAAAGTTTTACTAACCTTTAATGTTTCTAAATCATCAAGTAACACCATATCAGCTATTTTTGAAACTCCAATTGCCCCTCTATCATGAAGTCTCATTCTTTTAGCTGGTGTTGTAGTTGCACAGTAAATAGCTTCATTTACTGGGAACCCTTTTTGTATAGCCTTTCTAACCACACTATCAAGTTGCCCCTCTAAAAGATAGTCTGGCATAACATCATCAGTTACAAAACTCATATGTTCATAAAGATTATTCTCTATTATGTGACTTAAGACTTCTTCCTTTAACATCTTCTCTTGAAGTTCAACAAACATTCCATTTTCAAAATGTTCTATGATTTCATCAAGACTATGTTCTGTATGATCTCCATCAATACCAAGGAATAAAAACTTACTTAAATCTACCCCTGTAAGCTTTGGACAATGCCCCTCAATGACCAAATCTTTTCTTTCATTTCTAACATACTCTAAAAACTTTACTATCTCTAAAGTATTATCTTTTATAACCCCTCTGTAATTCATAACTTCCCCAACACAAATTACATTCTCAAGTTCTGATATTTTAACCATATCATCATAATTTAAAATAGCCCCCGTTGTTTCAAGACTAGCATTTGTAGAAGGAACGCTACTTGGTATTCCATAGAAAACATCAACTTCACATTCTGAATTTGAATTTAAAAACTCTGTAATACCATCTATTCCAGCTACATTAGCTATCTCATGTGGCTCTGCCACAATTGTTGTAACACCAAATTTCTTTATGTGATTTGTAAATATCTCTGGTGTTGTCATAGAACTTTCAATATGCATATGAATATCTATAAGCCCTGGAATTAAATATTTATCCTCACACTCTATCTCATTATCACACTCAAAAACTTCCCCTTTAGTCTTATCTATGTGAAATATCTTTCCATCTAAAACTGCTACATTAGCCTCTACAAACTTCTTATAAAAAGAATTAAATACCTTTGCATTTTTTAAAATTAAATCTACTTTCAAAAATAATCCCCCTAAACTGCTACCGTATAGAAATAGTAAGCAAGTATAACTGATAATCCGTACATAAGTCTTGGAACTTTTCTATAAACTTCTCTTCCTGAAGCAACTTTTAAAATAACATAAGAAATAACTGCTGCTGCAATTCCGTTAGCTATATTATTTGAAAATATTGTTAAAACTATCGCTATAAAAGCTGGAAGATACTCTGTAACATCATCATAATTTATACTCTTCATTGAACTAAGCATCTTAATTCCAATAAGCATTAAAACTGGTGCAGTAGCTGCTGCTGGAATCATTAAAGCAAGTGGTGTAACTAATAATGTACAAAGAAACATCATCGCTGTACTAATAGCTGTAACTCCTGTTTTCCCACCTGCTTCTACTCCTGCTGCTGACTCTAAATAAGTTGTCATACATGGAATGCAGAAACAAGATCCTATAGTTGTTGCAACAGCATCAACTTTAAAACAACTATCAATCCCTTCCATATTACCATTTTCATCTAGGTAACCGGCTTTAGCACCAACCCCTATGATTGTCCCAAAAGTTGAGAAAAAATCTGGCACAAAAAAGGCAAATAAAAATGGTAAGTATTCTATATTAAAAGCTCCTATAATATCAATATTAAAAGCAAGCTCTGAAATACTTGTAGGTGCCATAAAGAAAGTCTCTGGAATTTCTGTAACTCCCATAGGAATACCTATTAAAGTTGTCATAACTATGGCAATTAACATTCCACCTTTAACTTTTCTAACCTCAAAAACAAGTAAAATAATAAATCCAACTATTGCAAGTATTGCAACCGGTGATGTAAGATCTCCAAACCCTAAAACATTTTTCTTTGCATTTGCAACAATAATTCCTGCACTTTTAAATCCAAGTAAAGCTATAAATAAACCTATTCCTGCACTAATTGAAATTTTGATGCTTTGTGGAATTGCTTTAACAATAGCTTCTCTAAGTCCCACAAAAGAAATAACCATAAATAAAACTCCACTCCAGAAAATAACTCCCGCAGCTATTGAAACTGGAATTCCATCTCCCGCTACCATTGTAGCTGCAAAAACTCCAACACTCCCAAGTCCTGGTCCTAAAGCAAAAGGTTTATTAGTAATAAAAGCCATTGCTACTGTTGTTCCTACTATCAAAAGAATAACCGCTGTAAGAGTTGCCCCTCTATCAAATCCTGCATTAGTCATTATACTTGGAACAGTTGCTAAAACATAAGCCATAGTTGCAAAAGTTGTTATCCCTGCTATAATTTCTGTCTTAATGTTCGTGTTATGCTCTCTAAGCTTAAACTTATTTTCAAAAAAACTTGTTATTTTATTCATTTTCTTTCCCCCTAAACTCCCTAAAACACTAATATGTATTTGTAATATCCAAATACCAACTTACAAAATAAAACTGAATGATTACACCTTTATAATAACATCATCATTCGTATTTTACAAATATTTCTATGTTAATATTTTGTAAATATACGTTATATTACAGATATTAAACAAACCAAAACCCTATATAATCGTATTGAAGCTATTATTTTCATCCTAATTATAAAAAACACGAATAATAAAGCAACATCATCAAATAACAATGTTGCTTTATTATTACTTATCCTTATTATTACTTATCTTTCATTACTTTCCCCAATATATACTAGAGATGTTAAAACTGCTATTCCTATTGAAATTAAGAGAGCAGAGAAGAATCCATTAATAGTTATACCCGGCACTAAAGCTGATGCTAAAAGTATCATTAAAACATTTATAACTAATGCAAAAATTCCAAAAGTTAAAATAGTTATAGGTAAACTAATAAGTTGTAATATAGGTCTTATAATTAAATTTACTATCATTAAAACTACTGCAAAAATAATAATAGGAGCAATTCCTGTATAAGTTCCCATATGAAGGTATCTAATAGCTACATATGTTACAACAAATATAATTATAAGTTTAATTAATGCTTTCATAAAATCATCCTTCCAATTAATAATTGAGTTCTTAAACTTCGCTATTAGTATTCCCAATATTTTTTAACTTATCTAAGTAAATCTAGCCTGAATTTATAAAATAAAAAGGTAGCAAAACTGCTACCCTATCATATCGCTATAATACTTAAATTCATGCTTATTAACACTCATAATAAACTTTTTAAACTCAAGATCTCCATATATAAACTTTCTATCACTCATTACTCTTTCATTAACAAAAAAACTCACCTGAATATCCTTCTCCCAAGTGGACTTATGAACTATGCACCAAATTCCTCCACCTCTTTCAAACTGAAAAGGTAGATTAAGATTTTCACCAAATAATTTATCATATCTTTTTGCAGTTATATAATCAATTGTCTTTCTATGCTGCATGTAATTTAAATTCTTTAAATCCCCTGAAATTCTGTAACGCATAAATAATATCCCCCAATACTAAAAAGCTTTTAAATTAAAGTAATTAGAGTTTACTATATCTTTAAATCATTACAGTAAATAAAGATTAAACCTTTTGTAAAATCTATGGGCTATCTCAAAAGATTTATTACTTTAAACCACACACTCTTTTAATATATCAAGAGCTATTTTATTATTAGAATTTTCTTTAGCTTCTCAAAGATACCTCTTGCATTAATAACTTCTTTCTCTGACATATCATCATTGTTATACTCTGCTCTCCAAATATATATACTTCGTATTGTATGAATAAGCATATATATCAACCTTCTTATTTTTACTTTTTTATCTATTTCTTCTGTATTTCCATATCCAATATAAAAGGCCTTTTCAGTAATCCACTCACCTCTAAAATCAAATTCTGAATCTCCATATAAAGCTCTATCTCCATCTATAATTGCAGCAACCTTAACTTTGCCATCTACCTTACTGACAAGCACATTTCCTATCCAAAAATCAGCATGAACTAAACTCTTATCTGTTATTTCATCTAACATTTCTTCATACCGCCCTATCACGTTTCTATATTTTCTAATTTCTAACTCATCTAAAAGGTTCAATTTTAAACACTTATCTAAAGCTTCATTCATTTCACTCTCTAAAAACTCACTCCATAGCTCAAACCCATTCCCATACTTCACATCTCTTATTCTTCCAAACTTTTCACCTTTAATTTCATGAACTTTCTTAATTAACTTTCCTAACTCTTCATATACGTCTTCATCTTTATTATCATAATGTATCAACGCTTTACTTTTAATAAACTCAACTATCATATAATCCCTATCTATTATTGATTTTGAAGTATCAACTTTCAATACATTAGAACATTGAATGTTATATTTTTTGCATTCATCATAAAATAAAACTTCTGATTCCATTAGATTTTGTTCAAAGTCAAAAATAAGTTCTTTATTTATTGGTTCTACTCTAAGAATTAGCTCAATATTTTTATCTACACAAATATAATAGACTGTATTAAATCCTCCCTCTGAAAGTAGTTTAGCTTCAAACACAACTTCTTTTTTAAAATATTCACTTAAAATATTTTGTAATTCCTCATCACTTAATTCTTTAAATAAATTTGACTCCATAATTTATACCTCTCAACAACTTCATTAAATTTAATTTTCAATTTCTCTTTATTTTTCTTAGAACAATAAATATATCATTAAAAAGAATGCTCCTTATTAATTGGAGCATTCTTTTTCTATTCCGTTACTAAACTAGCTTTATAATTCTGATTATCTTCAATTTCATGTTCAAAGTAATACTTACTATAAACTTCATTAATAGTCTTTCTTTTTTCATCTACATATTTCATAAGTTTTTCAACTTCATTTTCATCTGTATTTGTATCTCTAAGTTTTGTTTCAAGGAATGCAGGTATAAGATATAATGATTTAATTACATTTTCATCTTTATTTTCTCTTATATCTTCTTCCATTGTTTCAATTATCCTTGAATATCCTTCTTTTATTTCTTTGTTTCCGTCTTCTATTTTATATGGAATTATAAATTTGCTTCCAAGTGTTGCAAGTACCGCTCCAATTATAACAAGTCCTAATCTTAGTATTGCAAGTGCAAATGCTCCACCTTCAATTACCGTAGCTGCAACTGCTGATGCTGTAACAACTATTATAAGATTTCTATATTCTTTTACAAATGGATTTAAATAACCTAAAAATAAAATAACCATACCTCTTAAAGAATCTTCTTTTATAACCATAAATACAATTCCAATTATTACTCCACCAATTAATGTGCCTTCAATTCTCTGTTTTGAACGAATCCTTGAGCTTTCCATATAGGGCTGAGTAAGTGAAAAAATAGTGTATGCTATCCATTTTCCTTGTGGAATATTAAATAATTCAACTATAAATATACTAATAGCTCCTACTATTGCAAGTCTTACTGAATATGAAAATCTAAGCGATGATAGTTTCATATTATTTTTTGCTACTTTAATAGTTTTAAACTTTTCTGGTATATCATAAAACTTAACTTTCACCTTCTCTTCTACTTTAGATAAAGCAATAAGCTCTTTTTCTAATTTATCAAATAATCTAAGTATACTAAGTGCTTCACCTGAATATTTAGAGTACTCAATTCTAATATTACTTTCCTCTAATTTTTCATTTTCAATACTTATTTTAAAGTCTTTAAGACTCTTAATTATATAATTCTTAACTTCAACATCTTGATCTAAAGCATGTCCCTCTAATATAATATTTATCTTTTCTAATAAATAAATTATATTAGTTACTTTCTTACCTTTATCGCACATATAAAAGTCTTTTTTTCTACTTTCATACACAATCTTCTTTATTATATTAATTTTATCATTAACTGAATCATAAAATTCTTCTCCTCTTTCTAAGTGATTAATAAAGTCTTTGATAATCCCAAGAAGCGTATTTTTAAAGTGTTTTCTAAGCTTATTTTTATTAGCTATCATTTGCAGTAAAATTATAAAGAATGCTCCAAAAATAAGACCAGCAATTCTCATTGTAAAATCGCTACCTTGAACTGGTGTAAATATCATAAAGAAATATTGAAGTCCAAATGAAATTACAACAGGTGCTTTTAAATTTGAACTAAATAAATATCCTATAACAAATAAAGCGATAAAGTTTATAGGTATTCCAATCCACATATTTATATTTGCAATATATGCACATATACCTGTAAAAACATTAATTAGTGCTAAATTTATAAAATTCTCTACTGGTGACGCTGTTAAATCTCTTTGTAATAAAACTAATGCACCAGTAATTATTGCAACTCCAACTATGCTATTAGCCTCACCAAACATCATTTTAAATATATTTATAAAAACTAATATTCCTATAAATACAATAGTATTTCCTATTATTTTTTGTTTCATCTAACTCCCCCTTAGTAAAGCCCTTGTTTTATATGATAAATAGTATTTTTAATATCTACTATATAGTCTTGTAATCATTAAAAAGTATTGTAACACCTTTTCTGATAGTAATTACTATCACTTTTTATTTATTAATTCTTTTTTTACATTCTTCATCATTTTTCCTTATTTTCATAGTAAATTATTTAACAATAGTATAAAATTATATTTGTAAATTAATTTTATATCAAAACAAAAGACAAAATAAAAAGGAGTTTTTACTATGAATAATTTCCAAATAAAAGTTCTAGAATCAGCAAGTGAATTTGCTGGAATGAAAAGAGCAGTTTATCCTGTTTTAATATTTAATGATACAGAGGCTTTATTAGTTGATACTGCTTACCCAGGACAATACGAAATATTAAAAGCTGAAATTGAAAAACATGTTGAGTTAAATAAATTAAAAAATATAATTATTACTCACCATGATATCGACCATATCGGTACAGCTAAAAAATTCAAAGAAGAGTTTGGTGATTCAATCAAAATACTTTCAACAGAAATTGAAGCTGATTACATAAGCGGGGTTAAAACACCTTTAAAATTAGCTAAACTTGAAAAAATGAAAGATTCTTTAGATGAGTCAACTAAAGGCTTCTATGAAATGCTAAATGCTGGCTTCCCAAAACTTTATGTTGATGTTGATGAAACTTTTGATATGGATACACCATTAAACATAATTACTGAAATAAAAGTTATACCAACACCAGGACATACTTTAGGTCATATTTGTTTATATGTTCCTTTAGAAAAAGCTTTAATTACAGGAGATACAATTTCTCTTGTTGATGGAAAACTTGAGCCTGTAAGTGATTTTTATAACTATAATCCAGAAGAAGCTAAAAAATCAATAGAAAGCCTTCAAAACTATGATATTGAAAAAATTTGTTGTTATCACGGTGGAGAATATAACGGAAAACTTATAATAGAAGATCTATATAAATAAAATTAAAATTAAGACCTCAAAGGATATATTCCTTTGAGGTCTTTTATAACTTATTCTGCTTTATAAATTGTTTTTCCATCTTTTATTGTTTCAAGAACTTTTATCTCTTTAAGTTCTTTTGAATCTATAAGTATAGGACATTTATCTAAAATTACAAAATCAGCAACTTTTCCTAGCTCAATACTTCCTTTTGTTTTTTCTTCAAAGTATTGATAAGCTCCATTTATTGTTACAGCTTTGATAGCTTCCATTACTGGAATTTTTTGATCTTCACCAAGAATTCTTCCACGCTCTGTCATTCTATTAACAGCATTGTGTATTGCAAGTGTCATTATTGGCATTTTTACTGGTGGATCTTGATGTAGTGTGAAGTTCATACCTCTCTTAAGAGCTGATCCTGCTGGTGAAATTCTATTTGCTCTTTCAGGTCCAAGTACTGATTCATAGTGGTAATCTCCCCAGTATAAAATATGATCAAGGAAGAATGTTGGTAACATTCCAATTGATTTCATTGCATCAAGTTGATCTTCCCTTACTGTTTGACAGTGAACCATAACTGGTCTTAGATTAGCTTGATTGTTTGTATTATCTAATGCTTTTTTATAGCATCTAATGAATTGGTCTGCCGCTGCATCCCCATTACAATGTGCATTAACTTGATAATTATTTTCTACACATTCTGTTAAATATGCTGTAACAACCTCATCTGGTTGTGTTCCATATCCACAATAATCTTTTTTTGCTCCTTCTGGAACAATATAATACGGTTTTGTAAGCCAAGCTGTTTTTGCCTGTGGTGAACCATCAAGCCATGTTTTACCACCAAGTAATTTATAATGATTATTATACTTAGCATCAAATGATGAAGTATGTCCCATTAATTCCTTTGTAAATGGTTGAATTGCATATCCAACTATATCTATTTTTAACTTTCCATATTGTGCTGCTGCACCTAAAAGTTGATGCACACCTTTATCTACACTAGCATCTTGTGCTGTTGTAATTCCATATGAAGCATATAACTCTTGTGCTGTTTCTAAAGCTGCAAGAATTGACTCAAATGAAGGTGCCCCAATACATTTTTTCTTACTTTCTTCTAAAAATGCTGTTTCTTCTAAAACACCAATAGCTTCTTTTGATCCTTCAAAAGTTTGTACAGCTCCCCCCTCAGGTACTACATAATTTTCTCCTACATATCCAAACATTTCTAAAGCCTTTGAATTAACTGCAGCAATATGACCTGAAGCATGTGTTATAAATATTGGTATTTCTGTTGAAACTTTATCTAAATCAATTTTTGTTGGATGTTTTCCATCTTCAAATTTTGAATTATCATATCCAAGTCCAAGAAGCCATTCTCCCTCTTTCTTAGGATTCTCTTTTAAATAAGCCGTAAGTTTTTCAACCATTTCATCCCTTGAAGTTACATCCTCAAAGTTTGGCATCATTGAAGCCTGTGCAATAGCAACAATATGTCCATGTGGATCTATAAATCCTGGTAACATTGTTTTACCTTTTAAATTTATTTCTTTAAGTTCATCTCTTCTACGATATGCTTCCTGAAGTATATCCTCATTACTTCCTATAGCTTGTATAATACCATTTTCAATAAGAATTGCTTCTTCCACTGTATTATTTTTATCTACACAAATAATTTTTCCATTAAAATAAACTTTTAAACTCATTCCAAAATTCCTCCTAACAATATCATTTCCCTAATTCAATTATACCCCTCATAGTAAGTGTTAATGGGAGATTAGAATAATTGTTTTAAAATTGTTAATCTTTTTTACATAATTATACTTTCACTATGTTTAATTATTCAAAAACAAAAGTATTTACTGAAAAAAAGGCAAATATTCCATTATTTAATTATCATTTTTGCTTTTTACTAAATTTAATTAAAATCCTATTTTTAACATTTAGTTTACACTTTGTATAAATATACTAGGTAATATTAATATTTTATACATTCTATTAGACTATGGAAAATGGTATGCTACTGTATGGTGTTTTAAAAGCCTTTAAACCTTGATACAACATGGTTTAAAGTCATTTTTATCAATTAATTTTTTAATAACTAGAAGGGGTATTTTATTATGGATTTAGAACAAATCTTACTATTTGCACTTATAATTATGCTTACTTATTTTATTGAAGGTCTTATAGGTTTTGGTGGAACAATTATGGCATTACCACTAGCATCTATGGTTGTACCGCTCAATACAACAGTTCATGTTTTAACTCTCATTGTACTTTTAGCATCTTTATTCATCGTAATAAAAGACTATAAGTATATAGAAAGAAAACAATTTTTAAAAATTTCTGGATTTATGATTTTAGGTCTTCCTATAGGTATGATACTATTTACAATTTTACCTGAAAGACCACTAAAAATGGCTTTAGGTCTTTTTATGATATTAGTAGGGATTAATGGAATTTATAAAATGAAAAATACCAAAAAACAATCTAACTTAAATAATATTGAAACTTCAAAAACGAAAACTTTAATAGAAAATATAACTTTGTTTTTAGGTGGTATAGTTCATGGAGCATTCACTTGTGGTGGACCTTTTGTTGTTGTTTATGCTACAAAAAATATAAAAAATAAATATAGCTTTAGAGCCACACTTTGTGCATTATGGGTAACACTAAATTCATTGATGCTTATAATCAACCTTTTTAGAAAAGAAATAACACCTCAAGTTTTAACACTTTCTGGCTTTACTATGCTATTTGTTGTTGGTGCAATAATTATTAGTAATATAGTAATAAAAAAAATCAATGCAGATTCATTTAATAAATTTGTGTATTTTGCATTATGTCTTTCTGGTGTTTTAATGGGTAGCTAGTTTTAACTATACTTAACTATTTTATGTTGACCCACTCAAATTCACTTAAATTAGTTAAGCTATTATTTAAATATAAAAAGGCAAGTAGAATTTCTACTTGCCTTTAATTATTGCTATTTATCAAATAAGCCTCCGCCATTACCAACTTTAAACCCTTTTGAATGATTTCCTGTTGCTACATTTTTTTCAGCTTTGTTATTTTTCTTTTGAAGTCCTTTGTTCTTTTTTTCTTCTATAAGTTTTTTCATCATTTCCACATTTTTATTCATATGTATAATCATCCTCTCAACAAATTGATATCTTCTTTATTATACACCACAAAATACTTAATAATTTTTCACTTTTCATCTCATTTCAATTATATTTATGAATATATCATTCAAATTTCAAAATTCTCAAAAAATTTTTCAAATTTTTTCACTTCACTTTTTTTATTTTTTAATTACCATTAAACTTCTCATTAACGTTTCATTATATAGTTTAAACTCTTTTTGAAATATTCTTGCTGCTATTTTTTTACTAATCAATTTTTTTATAGTTAAAAATATTCACTTTAAAAGTTATACAAACCTTTACATTTATTTCTTTATTTTTTATAAAGTTAGAAAAATAGCTATTATTTTTTAGACAAATTATATTTTTTAACATAAAATCTTCATTTGTTTTAATTAAATTAATTCTTTTAAATTTGCATAGACCAAATTTTTTATCAAAAAAATCCTAATGTATCAACTTTGCTTAACGATAATATTTTTGATGTCAATAAATTATTTTTTGTATTAATTATATTTTTTTAGAACTTATTATAGAAAATTTTGTCTAATTATTTTTGTACTAAATCATTTACATTTATTGTAAAATCTATTTATAGTATATTTTTAAGGGGGAATCAATTTTGATTAATAAATCAATGAAAAGAACAATCGCTACTGTTGCTTTATCTGCTATAGCACTATCAGTAGTACCAACTGTTGCTCCTGTTGAAGCTGCTCCTAAAGCTCCAGAAGCTAAAAATAATGCTGAGCAATCAGTAGAAAGAAAAATTGTTGGATATTTCCCAGAATGGGCTTATAAAAGTGAAGCTCAAGGATACTTCAACATGACTGACTTACAATGGAATGAACTTACACATATTCAATATTCATTTGCTATGGTAGATGATAAAACTAACAAAATTAAATTTGGTGATAAGTTTGCTGCTATAGAAGAAGATTTTTCAGATTTTACTGATGAGCAAATGACTTACAACGGAAAAGTTTATAAAATTGATCCAAGTTTACCTTATAAAGGTCATTTCAATATCATGCAACAATTAAAGAAAGATAACCCAGATGTTGATCTTTTAATGTCTGTTGGAGGATGGGCTGGTTCTAGAGGATTCTATACAATGATGGACACAGATGCTGGAATTAAATCATTTGCTGATTCATGTGTAGATTTTATTAGAACATATGGATTTGATGGTATTGACATAGACTTTGAATATCCATCTTCAACAAGCCAATCAGGTAATCCTGATGACTTTGATGTAAGTGAACCAAGAAGAAAAGTTATTAATGCTAACTATAATAAAATGATGAAAGTTTTAAGAGAGACTATCGACGAAGCTGGTAAACAAGATGGAAAAGACTATCTTTTAACAGCTGCTGTTACAGCATCATCATGGGTTCTTGGTGGAGTTCCTGATAACTCATATGCAAAAGAACTTGATTTCCTTAGTGTAATGTCATATGACTTCCACGGTGGATGGAATGAATTTGTTGAAAACTTAGCTAACATTTATCCTGATCCAGCTGATACAGAAACATTACAAATGTTAATGCCTGTACTTAATATGGATTGGGCTTATAGATACTATAGAGGTGTACTTCCTCCTGAGCAAATATTAATGGGTATTCCTTATTATTCAAGAGGATGGGAAAATGTTAATGGTGGAGATGGAACTGGTCTTCATGGAAAAAGTAAAACTCCTGCTTCAGGTAAATACAATGTTTGGGGAGATGATTTAGATGGTGATGGACAATTAGAGCCAGCTGGAGCTAACCCATTATGGCATATCATGAACCTTATGGACCAAGATCCAAACCTAACAAAGCATTGGGATGATGTTGGTAAAGTACCTCATGTATGGCAAGATCAAGAAAAAGTATTCTTATCATTCGAAGATGAACAATCAATTGATGAAAGAATTAAATATATTCAAGAACAAAACCTTGGTGGAGCTTTAATTTGGGTTATGAATGGTGACTATGCTGAAAATCCTAATTATGTACCAGGTTCAACAAATATAAATGAAGGTAAGTACACTTATGGAAATACTCTTACTAAGAGATTAAGTGATGGTCTTAAGAAAATGGGACCTGCAAGTATAACAGATGATTCTGCTAATACAGCTGGAAATATTAAAGTCGATGTAAAAATGGATGGTACTTATGACCACCCTAACTACTCATATAAATTGAAGGTAACAAATCACACTGGTGAAAAAATAAATGGTGGATGGACAGTATCTTTTGATCTTCCTAAATCTGCTGAATTTAAATCATCATGGGGTGGAGTTGTTACTCAAGAAGATAATGGTGACTTCACAAGAATTACTATCACATCAGCTGGTTGGAATGGAATCGACCCTGGTGCTACTGTAAATCTTGAAGGTATGATTGGTCTTTGTTTCTCTGGTGTAAGAAATATTACATTTAATGGTATGAACCCTATTGGAAATAATGATGATATTACTCCTCCACCTGCTGAAAACTCAAAACCTGTAATTAGTGGTGCTACAAATAAAACTATTAAAGTTGGAGAGAATTTTGATCCTAAAGCTGGTGTTATAGCTAATGATAAGGAAGATGGTGATTTAACTTCTAAAATAGATGTTACTGGTACAGTTGATACAAATAAAGCTGGCAAGTACACTTTAACTTATAAAGTTACTGATAGTGATAATGCTACTACTACTGTTACTAGAGTTATAACTGTTGAAGACAAAGAAATTACTCCTCCACCTGTTGAAAATACAAAACCTGTAATAACTGGTGTTGTAGATAAAGAAATCAAAGTTGGAGATAAATTTGACCCTAAAGCTGGTGTTACAGCTAATGATAAAGAAGATGGTGATTTAACTTCTAAAATAAATGTTACTGGTACAGTTGATACAAATAAAGCTGGTAAGTACACTTTAACTTATAAAGTTACTGATAGTGCTAATGCTACTACTACTGCTACTAGAGTTATAACTGTTGTTGATAAAGAGGTTCCTCCTACACCTGGAGATAACTTTGTTTTAGATAAAGTTTATAATGCTGGTGATAAAGTAATTTATAACGGTAAAGAATATACAGCTAAATGGTGGACACAAGGAGCTTATCCTGATAAGAGTGATGCTTGGGAAGCTACACCTGAAATAGGTGAAGATGGAACAGAAATTTATGCACCTAGTAAAGCTTATAATGGTGGTGCTATAGTATCTTATAATGGTGCTAAATATAAGGCTAAATGGTGGACAAATACAACACCTGGAAGCGATTCTTCATGGCAAAAACTATAATTAAATAATAAAAAATAGTATTGAACTTGCATTCAATACTATTTTTTATTATTTAATTATATCTCTAATCTCTATAAAATCTTAGATAGCAAAAAAGAGCTACAAAATTAATAGCTCTTTTCTTTATATTATATAGCCGCAGCCTTAATCTCTATTTCTTTTAATCTCTTATAAATTTCTCTACATCTTAAATCAGCATAATATATATTACCTACAAAATGTATAAAATCATCTTTACTCATTTCATTAAAATTATTTTCTATATTTTGTTTTACTGCTAATACTAGCTCTGGAAATGTTGGTGATAATTCTCCAAGTCCTTCAAATTCAATTTCATATATATGAGATATTTGTGTTAATGGAAATTCTAACTTTTCGTCCTCTAACTCATATGATATTTTTGTATATTCATCATCTAGACTTAACTCTTCAATTCTAGTTTCCCTAATATCTACTGATATTCCTTCAAATTCTCTAATTAAAGATATAGCCTCATCAACTAATTTTTTCCTTTTATCTAACGTGTCCATGTGTTTCTCCTCTTATAATTTTAAATTTAGATATTTCACCTTTTATTCTATTATATTTTATCATATACAAATTTAAAAAACTAACTAGAATACGTCTTATTAGCTACCTCTTTAGCCCATATAAAGCATTCTTTTTCAATCATCTCAAATTATCTTATTTTAAATACTGAATTCTCAATTATTTTATGCACTTTTCTCTAACTTTAAACATCATTGTCTTTTTTCAGATCTAAATTTATGTCCATACTTTCATACCTAGTAATTTATAATCTATCTATTACCCCCCTTGATATAAAATCTGTTTTATTATCTCACACTTGCGTTAAATAACATTCTTTATTAAATAAATTTAATAATACTAACTCTTTTTAATTATTTTAACAATTTAATATAAATTACAACTCTATATTTCCACCTAGCTAGGTCTTGTTATAACGCACAAAAAAGCACTATGAAATTTTCATAGTGCTTTAATTTATTTAAACTTTAATACTTTGATCTATTTTATATTTTTTAATCCATTCACATTCTTGTTTTTCTGTTCTATATATATTTATAGCCCTAGCCATACATCCATTACAAATGTCTTTGTGCTCACATTTTTTACAAGTATCTAAATGTATTGAAGGTGCATCCGCAAATCTAAAATTATCTAATTTTTCTTTTTTAAATATTTTTAAATATTCATCATTATCAACATTACCAATGATTCCTTCTTCATTTAAAAAAAGACAAATTCTAACATCTCCTGAGGCACCATTTATCGCAAATGTTCTCCATCCCGCTCCACAGTTTAAATCTTTATTAGCCATAACTGCTTCAATTGTTTTATAATTTGCTACAAAAAGCTTATCATCTTTATAAGGTGCTAATTTATTTACTAAAATACTTTTTAAATCACTTTCACCTTTGTTACACCCTTTACAACTAGCCCTTCCAAAAGAAGAAACTGTTGATGTTGCAAATGAATCTGCCCCTATATTTTTACAAAGTTTAAATACCTTTTCAATATTGTCTACATTTTCATAAGTTACAGTACTTGCAACTCTAACAATAGCACCATACTTTTTAAGATATTTAACTGCATTCACAGCTCTATCAAATGAACCTTTCATATTTCTAAATTCATCATGATATTCTTTTATACCATCAATACTTATTTGCACTGCTACATTATTAAAACTTGCTATATACTTTGCAAGTTCTTCATTATTTCCTATAATATATCCATTACTTATTACAGCAACTAAATTAAATTTATCTGATGCAAATTTTAATATTTCTTTAAAATTCGGATGAGTTGTGCACTCTCCACCTGTTATCTCTAGTACCTTAACTCCATTATCCCAGAGTTTATTCATTAGCTTTATCATGTCTTGATAGCTTCTTTTTTCTAATTTATCTGGTGATGCACTCACATAACAATGTTTACATCTAAAATTACAATAGTCAGTTATTTCTATACTTGTATGAAGTGGCGTATAACTTTCAAAATTTCCTGTAATAAATAACCTACCATTACACTCCTTCGGAACATCACTAAAAGTTAAAACCTTTGTTATATCTTCTAGCCCTTTTGCACCTTTATTTCCTAATATAGAAAAGGGGATTTTGAGTTTATCAACTATTTCTGCATGTGTTGTTTTCCCATCACATAAACATAGATATCTAGCCATTAAGGGATTGACTTTCCACTCATTAAACTCTGCAAGACCAAGCATAGATTTTCCTACTGTATTATCTTTTACTATATGAAATAAACTACAATCCTTTGCTGTTAGGTGGAGATGATAATTGTAATTTATAATTGGATATTTATTTTTCATTATTGTTGTGGTCTACTTACTGCAAATGCACTTAATGCACCTGTTATTGCTAATGCAGCATCAACTGCTACTAGAGCAATAGCTGCTGCACCAAAATTCAACCCACCACATAATGCACATGCTCCACAAGCACCACAGCCTCCACATGCACCACATACTGAACAATTAGCTCCAAGAGCTGCTTTTACTGGTGTTGGAAATATTGTTGTTCCAAGACTTCCAAAATCTAAAATACAATTATATCCTTCAATTGTAGGTGTACAATTTATATCTAAAAGTGATGTTTCAGAAAAATAAATGTAAATTCTAATTGATCCTATCTTTATGCAAAATACTCTTCCTGGATATTCAGCTATTATTACTTCATCTGATACAATACCTGAATCTGAATTTTTATTTATAACCTCACCTGGACTTACTATATAATCTATTATTGATTCTACTGGTGGTGTCACAGGTGAAAGTCCTATTATTCTACTTGAAGCTAAGTCTTCTAATAAATTATTTATCACACTATCACCACTAGGATTTAATTGTGTTACTTTTGATGGATAATTTACAATAAATGCTTCATTTAATAATTTCACAGCATCACTAGATAATGCTACAGTATCACTATTTATATTCATTACCCCATAATTCATCTCTTCATCAGTTAATATAATAAGTTCTTCACCAAGATTGCTTGGAACGACAAAACAATTTTCAAGTGTATTACAAATTGTCATGGTTTCATCTCCTAAAATTTTTTTCTTCTTATTATATTCTTCCGCCTCCAACTTGTTACCTTATTTCGAGTCTATTAACTATAAAACTACTTGCTACACTTGTAACTGATAATGTAGAATTTACATTTACTAATTTTACATTAAATCATAATCTGCGTATTCTGCTATTTGATAATCTGAATCTGTTACTCCTGCTCTAAGATAAGGCTTTATTATGCTTCTAATATACTCATCACATGCTTCTTTAGATTCAAATATAGGTTTTTCAAATGGTAAATGAAGCGGTATAGCTATATAATTACCTGTGTGCTCTAAATATCCCATATAAATAGGTGAATCTTTAATATCTTTTGTTATATTTCCAAAATACTCATCCTGAATTTTAGTCTCATCTAAAATCTCCTCTAAATTTACTATTCCATAAAAATATTCTATTACTTGTTGCATAGTAATTCCTCCTTTGTTATTTGTCTACTAAAAATCTTTAAATTGATTATACCTTAATCTTTACCAAAACTCTATTAATCTATATTTAAATAGCAATTTTCAATAAAACTTTCATCTTAGATCAGACATATAATTTTTATCAAACCAATATAATTTCAGTATCTATTTATATACTTTTCTATTTTAAATTTGCATAAAAAAAGAATTTTTGCGATAATGCAAAAATTCTTTTTTTTATTTACCTTTTGGTTTAATTGCAAGTGCTATTGCTGAAATTATAGATATAACTGCACTCCCTATTAATAAACCTTTTCTTTGAATAACTTCTTCCTCTGTTAAAACATTACCATCATTATTTGATGTATGATTTTTTCTTTGTTTATTTTCTTTGTTAGGCTGTATCTTTTCATTTGTAGACTTTCCTATATTTTCTAGTGAATTAGCCTTTGTTTGAGTTGCCTGTACAATTTTACTTTTTACTTCTTCTAATGATTTTTTTACATTATTTATAATATTAGTTGATTCACTCTGTTTGTTTGGTTCAACTAATACTACTTCATTAATTACTTTTTTATTTTTTATTGGCTCAATTACTTTTTTTTGAGGTTTATGTAATTTCACCACTTTTATTATTTTTTTTGATTTCTCCAATTTTACTGACTTCTTAGGTTGCACTGATTTCTCTGGTTTTACCTGCTTCTCCGGTTTAACTGGTTTTTCTGGTTTTACCGGCTTCTCCGGTTTAACTGGTTTCTCTGGTTTTACCGGTTTCTCCGGCTTAACTGGTTTCTCTGGTTTTACCGGTTTCTCCAGCTTAACTGGTTTCTCTGGTTTTACCGGTTTCTCCGGTTTAACTGGTTTCTCTGGTTTTACCGGCTTCTCTGGTTTCACTGGCTTCTCAGGTTTTACCGGTTTCTCCGGCTTAACTGGTTTCTCTGGTTTTACCGGCTTCTCCGGTTTAACT
>JBOGAY010000044.1:0-2688 GCA_051655925.1 Sarcina sp.
TGTTGGGGTTTCGTAATAATTAAAGGTAGCTGTAATATTTGCATTTCCAGATGCAATATTCATTTGTCCACCATTATTAATATATTGATTAGTAGGTTTATTTAATAATTCTTTCATTTGTCTTTCCCTTTCTTTCCTAGCTTTTGTATCTTCTTCTATTTGCTTTTTTAAGAGACGTTGTTCTTCTTTTTGTATTTTATTACTTTCTAGTAAAATTTCATGTTCTTTTTGTGCTATTTTTTTATCAATAGACGCTACTTTTTTATGAATATTGTTAATTTCTGCTTCTGCTCTTTGAATTTCTGATAATTTTGATTTTTGTGTGGAACTTGATGTTGTTTTTAGTAGAGTATTTTTAGCAGAAATAATTTTTTGATGTTGTTGAGGTATTTTATTACTTTCTTTAGCTTTTTCATCTATTAATCTAGCTTTTTCTTTTTGTTTTCGTATTAAGTTATTTTTATAAGTATCAATTAAAGCCATAATTATTTCCTCCTATCTGATAAAAATATTTATTTATATTTTTTTTTGTAGAGATTCAGCGAGTTTAAATACTGTCGTACATGGATTAGCTTTATTTGGCGGTTGAGTATTTAACTGGTATTGAGCTTTAGAAAAATTGATAGCTCTATTAATATCAGTTTTTAAAATTTCATAAAGATTAGTATTATTTTTAGAATATGATATTTTAAATTTTTTCTTAAAATTTTCATCAACTTTATCAAAGCAATCTTTTCTATTCATAGATGTTGTAATTCTATTGAAGTGATTTAAAATCCAAAGCTCAAAAGCCTCATTTGACCATGCTACATTAATATTGTGTTTTTCTGCAAGGATTATAGCTTTTTCTATATCAAAATGATCTTTATCAAAAACAATCCAAACTTCATTGCAATCATCTTTGTTATCAATAACATATTTAACAGCATTAAATGGATCTAAGCCACCTTTTTTCTGTGTCTTTAATACTTCTACCTTAATATTAGAAATATGTGATTTTTCTACATCTATTGAAAAGCCTTTAAAATAATTAAATTCCGTTTCTAATGAATTACAAAATATTTTCATTTTATTTTTTAAATTAAAGTTTTTAGAATTACGTCCACTATCTATTGATTTTTTAGAATCTTTAGTAGATGTACTTTTTTTATTAGTTTTTTTACTTTCCTTTAATTTTAATCCCTTGCTTTCTCTGGCCATTTAATCACCCATTAAATTATTATTTGAGATATTATTAAATGAAAGGTCATTAATATCTTTAACTCGTCCAATACCACCAAAGTTTCCAGCAAGGTAATGCTTTAAGATATTAGTTTTTTTATCAATACCTTTATAATCACCTATTGAAGCTAGTTCAGATTCACCATATTCATTTTTATCAACAATATATATTTGATCTCTTCTAAAGAATTTATCAGATAATATTTGTAAATCGTGTGTATTAAAAATTAATTGTGAATTTTTTTTGTTTATTCCTAAATTATTGAATAAATTTATAATTTTAGTTGTTAGTGTATTATGTAATTTAGAATCCAATTCATCTATAAAAACAGATTTTCCATTAAGTAAAGAATCTAAAATTGGCCCAAGAAGAGAGTAAAATTTAATAGTTCCCTCTGATTCGTTAGCAAGTAAATCAAAATCAATAGTCCCAATTTCAAGACCTTCATTGTTATATTTTTTATGAACTATTTGTTCTTGAATTTCAACCCATTTTCCTTTAGAGGTACTCATATCTTTTGTATTTTTAGCAAATAATTCTCTTATGAAATCTGGAATCTCAGAAGCTGATTTTTCATCTTCTTTTACACTAATATCAGAACTTCCTAAGTCAGCAAATTTTAGACAAGTTAGAATGAGCTCTTTTATTGAACGCTCGTCATTTTCTAAAATTAAAGTTGAAGTCATATGAGTATTAATTTGTTCTCCAGAAATAATAACAATATCTTCTGTTAATTTTTTATAAATTTCTTTCATCTCATCTTGAATATTATTTCTAATCATTGAAGATAAAAATAATTCATCTTTTCTTGTAAATTCAACATATTTTTTTAATTTTTCACGATAGCTAGTATTAATATTTATTTCATTTTCTCTATTATAAATATTTACTTCTCTTTTATTTTTTTTATATAACCACTCTTTTATTACAGTATCTTTAAAAATTTCAAAACCATATCTATAAGTTAGCTCTTTAAGAATAAAAGTTATTTCGAACATTGATGGTAAAGAACTACTTTCTTCATCTAATTTAAAATTATCAATATTAATTTCATAATCATTATTACCAGAAAATTTTATAATTTGAATCATAGTTTTTAAAGCTTTAAATAAGTTTGATTTTCCATAAGCATTATGTCCATATATAACTGCAGTTTTAAATAATTTTTCTCCTCCTATTTCAGCTATATTAAAAATATCTAAATCAGATTCTAATCTATTAATAGGTTCTAACGATAAAATTTGTTCTTTTTTAAAAGATTTAAAATTTTTACACTTTAGCTCTTTTATCATAATATCTCTCCTTTATCACATTTTATAAAAATAATAATTATATCTAGATATTATCATAATTATTATCTTATTTCAATACTTTTTTCCTTAAAACGTACTTTATTATTTAAAAAATTAAAAATAAAATTGACTTAAAAAAATTTATATGATAAAGTTTCAATAAACTTATGAAGT
>JBOGAY010000045.1:0-6970 GCA_051655925.1 Sarcina sp.
CATGGAGGACCTTTTCAATGTATGTTAGATATGTCTAAGGCTATAGATAAATCATATAATACATTTGAATTGTGTTTAGATATAAGAAAACGAGAATATGAATTAGTATTTTTAGATATGTGTGCAATGAATTATATAGAAGTCTTGTATGAAATATTAATTAATAAAAAGGTGCAAAAAATCCTTACATATAAAGGATTTGCTAAGTTTGAAGGCATTAATTACTACGAATTTATAAAAGTTTTAGAGAAATGTAATTACGATATGAAGAAAAATATGATTAAAAATTTTTTTTTACCAGTTATTTATTTAGAAAATAATATTATAGGGGAGTTTGAAAAAATAAAAAAGTTGAAAAGTGAGCTAGTTAAAAAATGTTTGTTATATGAAGTCCCAAATTTTGAATTAGAAATAGCACAAATAAATAAAATAATAAATAACAATATTTTTGAAGCAAATATAGCTAAAGAAATATTGTTAAAGAAATTGAATTATATAAAGTATTATTTAAGTGATGATGTAGATAGATCTATTTATTTGCAATATTCATACACAAAAGAGAGTTTATGGACAAAGTTTCTTCTCTTGGATAAATTTAAAGATGAAAATAAAAAGAATTATAAATACATTGATTTATCGGAGCAAGGTTTAAGGAATATTATATTAGCACATGATTCTTGTATATCTTATGAAGAGTTGAATTTAAAATTAATAAAATATTATAAAACTAAGGAGCAAGAATATAAATAAAATATTCTTGCTCTTTTTTTAATAAATGAAAAATCCTCTTCCAAGAGCAGAAAAAGTAGTATATATAATATTTGAAGGTAATATGAAATTTTCTGTATCAAGAGGAGTTGAAAATGAAATTGTTGCAAATGAAGCTTTTTTTTGCAATGTATCAATGTTGAGTTTTAAATTATAAGTAAAAGAAATACTTTCATTTAGAGATAAATTATCAATATTTGCAGTAATTGTATTGCCTATAATTGAAAGTGTACCGTTGTTAAATGGCTCGAAATTTAAAAATTGAATTTCAGATGAAAAAGTATCGGTGATTGATATATTAGTTAAAATATCTTTATTGAAATTTGTAAGAGTGATTTTATATTGAAAAATTTGATCTTTTATAATGGTTAATCCATCTGTTACAAATGCTGTATTTAGTGTTACATTTCGTTGTTCTTTTTTCAATAAGAAAAGGTCTTCAAAAATTTTTATAGTATCACTAAAAGCAGTTAAGTAAACATTTGTTTGTGAATTTGATAAGTAATAGTTAGCAGAAGCTATATTTAGAGCTAATTCTGTTTGTGGAATGGATTTGATTTGGGTTTCAATTAAAAACTCTATATAATAACCGGCTAAAAGAGATATAGTATTTATGGTTAATGTATTAGTTGCTAAATTAAAAATACCATTTCCTACAAGTAAGTTTATAAATGTTAAATTAGAATCTAAAATATCAGTAAATTTTATATTATAAGCTGTTGATTTACCTATATTTTCAATTTTGATTTTATATAAAATAATATCACCAAGTTCACCTGTTATAGAATTTTTTGAAAAAAGTGTATTTTTAGTATGATTTTTTTGATATTTATCAATCTTTAATTCAGGTGATAATAATGTTAATTGGTCAGAGGTATTTATAGAGTAAATGGTAGAACTTGAAATACTAGGTGTCCAATTTAATATTGTAGTTGTATTAAAAGTGGTTTCATTATTAATAGGGGTTATATCATATACAATGTCAGTATAACTAATTTGGTATGTGATTTGACTTAATGAAGAGTCAATACTTTGTATTAAAGGTAGTTTTAAATTTTGATTTTCAAATGAAAAATCAGATGATGAGATAGCCACATTATTTATCATTAAATTATCAAAATTACTTATATTTGTAGTTAATTGTTTATCAAAAATTTCTAAATTATATCCTAGAAGTCCTTTAGGGATAGTAATCAAAATATTAGTAGTGAGTATTTGTCCAGCAGCAGATGTTGGAGTTATGAAGTTTTTTTCGATGATTGGTATACAGGCTGTTATATTTTCATTTTTTGTTATATTTAGACCGTTATAATCATATGAGTTAATTTCACTTTGAGATGTGCCACGAGTTAAGGTGTTTTGGATAGTAAAAGTTTCACCAAATAACGGAAGTGATGAAACAGTTAAGTTAAGTTGCAAAGTAATTGTAGATTCAGGAGATAGAGAATCGATTATAAAATTAACTAAGTTATTGATACTTGTAGGAGTTTGATAAATGGATGTTCCAGTAGAGGTAATGATGATAGTGTTTATAGCAAATTTATTTGGAATCAGAGTTTGAGAATTAATATTAAAAGCAGTTGTAATATTTGAAAGAGTGTTAGTGCTTTGATTTTTTATTGTAAGTTTATAAATTAGTGAATCATTTAAAACAATACATTCTGGCTTTGTTGAAATACTTGAATATGTTAAGTTAGGTACGCCAAATACTATTGTGCTTAAGTCACGTATACTTGTAGAAAATCCAAATTTATCAGTTAAAGAGATTTTAGCTAAATTATTATCGAGTTTAGAAGTTTGTTCAGTTGTGACTTCGATTTTAAAATTTATTTCAAAATAGGTCCCTCCCATAAGCTCACCAAGAGATATCATAATTCCATTATCAGAAACAAGTTCTATTGTTGCGCTAGAAGGGAAATCTCCAGAAGTTGTATAACTAGGAAGAGTAGACATAAACATGTTTAGTGGTGGATAATCATATAAATATACATTTTTTTGAATTGCATCAATATTTAAAGCATCATAGATTATTTTAAACTCAATAAAATCACCAACAGTGGCAACATTGAAATTTTTTTCAATCAAATTAGAATCATAATATTGAATTGTAGATTTAGTTATAGTTGGAGCAGCAACTGAAAGTGTTTTAGTGATTGAATCAGTTGAGGTAATTTCTGAGTTAGGATTTGTAAAAACTCCTGTTAAAATGCTTTCAAAAGCATCGGTAGATACTATATTAGATCCATCAGAATAAGTTTCGTTTGTTTGGAGTGAGAAATTTATAATTCCAGATGTATTAGAAGTCAGGGTTCCAACATCCCATATGATACTAGTTGTACCATCTCCATTATCATTAAGACTTGTTACGTTAGGTGTACTTTCTACGAATGTTAATCCATCAGGAATTAAGTTTGTTAAATAAAAATTATCAACACCTAAATAAGGACTAACATTATAAGTAATTTGAAATTGGTTGATTTTATTCCAATCTGTATTAGTTGAAAGTAGTGTTTTAAAAAATATTAAAATTAAAGCTTTTAAAGAGAAATAGGAATATTGGTAAACTCCTTGATATTCAAGATAAGCTTGGGATTCTAATAAAGTACCATTTTGAATTTCACTACCAGAATTTTCTATTCCATTTAAAGTTAAATTATTCCAAATTGCAGCTGAAAAAGAAATTTCATTTATAGAATTAGCACTTAGATTTATATTAGATATATTTAAACTGGTAAAATTTTGCGAAGATGATGGGTATATAACAGTTGGAGATGAAAAGTTAGACTCATCAATTCCCGAAACTGAAAAATTATTTAAATATCGAATTCCATTTGCCAAATCTAAATGAAAATTTACAGTAGAGGATTCTCTAGTGTTATTTGTAATTTGTATAATAGGATTGAAAATCTGATTAGCGCTAGAAGATAAATCAGATCCAGCACCTTTTAAAAATGTAGTAGGACCAATAAAAGTTATAGAATATCTATAAGCAGTTGCTGTAGCAGTTGTTGTAGCAAATATAGTTTGGTTTCCTATATCTAAATTGCCACGTGGTTTTGTATCTGCACTTGCAGAAAAAGATATGTTAGAAAAGACAGTCATAAAATCAACAGGAATCATAGCATCAGATCTTAAATATTCATCTATTTGAATAGATAAATCAATTTTGTAATTTAATTCATTTGAATATAAATCTTTTATATTTTTAAAAGAAATAATATTTTCAAATGAACTATTTATACTATTACTTGTTGGAGTAAGAGAAGAGTTTACAAAAGAAACACCGTCAGGAAGTGTTAGATCAAAACTTAAATTATATAAACTATCCGTAGATGAATTATTACTAAACAATAATGAAATAGTAGCAGGAACACCAATTACACTTTCAATACTTCCACTTAATCCAGAAAAAGATAATGACATTGAAAAATCATTAGATTGTATAGGCAAAAAAATCACTCCTTGTAATATCAAGTGTATTAAACCACTCGACTTTTTATTTATAATATTTTATACATAGACTACATATAAACAATGTAGCCTAAATTTGTTCATAAAGTTTCCCTCGAAGAACCTCTAATTGCTCTTTGAGTTTT
Organism: Sarcina sp.; assembly: GCA_051655925.1. Taxonomy (GTDB): domain Bacteria; phylum Bacillota; class Clostridia; order Clostridiales; family Clostridiaceae; genus Sarcina. The sequence continues at coordinate 4,365 of JBOGAY010000045.1, forward strand.
TTATTTTCTAACTCTAATTCTTTAATTTTTTTGTCTTTTGCCATAATGATAATATCTTTTGATTTTGAAGTTTTATCATATTTGGCTCTTTGATTCATAGTTCTACTGGTTTGCTTCTGACGAAGCTCCTCGATTCTGCTTTTGATTTCCTCATTATTATAGAGGAATGTCTTAGATACTCCACTAAGCTCTGAAACACTATTAAAATTAATTTTCTGTTCATTCAAAGAGAGTTCTCTTATAGCCTTATCTACCTTTTCTATAGTTATTTTAGATTTGTTTTTTGCATATTCTTTTAAACCTTTTGTATTTCCAGCCATTATTGATCCTCCCTTGACTTACCATTCTTATGAACAATTTTTTGTTCCTTAACTTTTGTAAGCATTTTTTCTAAAGCATCTAAATATATTTCATTTTTTTCTGCCCAAACATCTCGACCTCAACGCTTACTTATCTGAATTTGAGATTAAACTTTTTCAATTTCTTCTTCGTATTCAGGGATATTTTCGGTTGTCGTACAAAAACTTGCATAATTTAGGCAGTGATTCATTTGTTGTTTACATGGTAACTTAGAAGATTTAAAGCATACTCCAAAAGGAACTCTAACTGCATCTAAGTTCTTTTTAACATACTCATACTTAACTAATTCTTCACCTCTATCTGTTGTTGTATCAACTTCTATAAGCTCATTAGTTTCAGCATTAACTTTAAATAACTCTAAGTCCTCTGTATTCTTCCATTTCTCATATAAGACGTTTTCAGAAACAGTTGCATAGTGAACTGTCATTTGTAAGCTTTGATGTCCTAAAATTTGTTTTATAACACTTATTCCCATACCTTGTTCTACATATTCCTTAGCCCTCGTATGTCTTAAAGAGTGAGGTCTAAAGTGATACAACTCACCATTAACATCCCTAATATCTTTTTGAACTATTAATCTTTTAATTGTTAATAGTAAAGTTCCTTTAGCTAAAGGCTTACCTTTTAATTTATCCTCATAAGTATTAAATAAATACTTATGAGGATTATTGTCTTCTCTGCTAAGTTCTTTAGCTTTATCAATAGCTTTTTGAACCATCTCAGCAACTTTATCTCTTATAGGAATTTTAAGTTGTGCTATACTTGTTTTAGTTATTTCACCACAAAGATAGTAATTATAAGTTTGTTCTTTACTATTCCATATTTGTTCTAAACAGTTATTATATCTAAGATTCAATATATCAGTATCACGCCACCCCGTTTCACGAAGTAAAATATAAATAGGGATAAACTTCGGTCTATCTAAAGCCATAATATTATTATCTAATTGTTTTAAAATAGGTTCTGGAACAAATTTAGTTCTTCTCCTTTCATCTTGAACTTTTTCTCTTTTAGGTATATCATCTTGAAATACTAAAAATGGTACTTCTTTTTTAGGAGCTTTATCATATTGAGCCATTTGGATATACTCCAAAAATGTTCTTATATGACTAACATATTTAGAGTTTTCAGTTGCATTTTTCCCTTTTCTATCATTTCCTAAATAATACAAATATTTTTCTATATCACTTCTATTTAAATTCTCAATACAGCCGTCCATATATCCATTTGAATAAAGATATTTAAAGAAATACGATATATATTTTAATGTATTTTGACAAGTAGACCAATTTTTCTTTGTTATAATTGTTTTAAAATATCGTTTTACCGTCTCTTTATAATAATTCGGTATAACTGTAAAGTTTATAGTATTATAAGTTGTATGATTTGCTCCACTTGCTGGAATTTTAGCACCTTTAATATTCTTTGAATACCATATATTTTTTTCAGTTTCTTCTCTATCATCATAGAAATTTTTAATGAAGTTTATAAAGAAATTAGGGAAATTTTTTATTCTCCCATCTTTTTCATGGATAGACAAACCTTTGTTTGAAATAAAAAAATGCCATTTTTTTAAAACTTTATCATTTTCTAAAAATAATAAACTGGATTCATTTTTTAATAATTCAGCAAATTTAGGTAGGTACATGGAAAAAGAGGCTAATGAATTAACTTTATATAAATTGTTTTTAAAATTATATAAGAAAAAATACTTTATTTCATTTTTAAATTTAGCATTTTTAAATTCAATAAAATTTATATATTTATATTTATTTATTGGATTCCCATCATCCCACACCTCTTGTAAGTTCCATTTATCATTCTCTAACTAATATCCATTATCTTGTTTAAGATATTCAATTATTTCATTATACTTACTTTGTTGATTGCTATTTATCTTCTGTAAATTCTTCATGCTTATTCTTCTCCATACTTGTATATATCTAAATCTAGGTTCGGTTGAGTTCTATTGAACTCTTCCGTTATTTCTTCATCAGAAGGATGTATATAAGTATTCATTGTAGTGTAGATATTCTTATGACCTGCTCTTATTTTTAAAAGTTCAGGTTGCCAGCTAGCCATTCTAAGTAGAGTTAATGAACTATGTCTAAACATATGTGGTGTAACGTATATAGCTATCTTTTTCTTTAATGTTCTAAACAAATTATCAACATCAATATAACTCATAGCTTTATATTTGTTATCACCACTGATTTTAATGAATATATGATTAGTTTCCACATCTT
>JBOGAY010000046.1:0-19063 GCA_051655925.1 Sarcina sp.
TGAAGGTTAAGCCCCTTCAACATCTTCTTTTAATTTATTTACAAATCTTCTTGAATAGTATAAAACAATTATAACTATAATTAATGCAACTATTGTCCCACCTATCCAAAACCACATATATTCTCCTGTAAAATAGTCCTTTATTTTAACAATTTTATTACCAAAAAAACAAGATATAAATAAAGCTGGTGATCTTGCTATTGTTGATATAATCAAGAACTCTTTAAGACTCATGTCTGCAATACCACTTATATACCCTAAAATATCCTTAGGAATCCCTGGTATCATATATAAAATAAATATAATTGTCTTAGGATGTTTCTTTCTAGCTTTATGTGGATGTTTTTCCTCTCTATGATGCTTCGCAGCTTCTATTTTTCTAATAATCCAAAGACTATCTTTACTTACAATCTTCTCTACAAAAGGCTTACCAAATTTCCTTGATATTGAAAATGTGATTGCACTTCCTATAACAATTCCTATTATACATAAAACAAAACTTAGATACGGACCAAATATATATCCACCTGCAAATTGTACAACTTCTCCTGGAATAAAAAATATAACTATTTGCATTATTTGTAAAAATATAAATACAAAAATGCTATAACTTCCATAGCTTAAAATTAACTGTTTTATTTTATTAGGATTACTCAGAAAATGCATCCATTTATCAAAATTCATTATTATCGGTACTACTATAACTAAAATTGCTACAATAGCTATTAACCATTTTAAATATTTTATATTTTTATTTTTTTCATTTTCCAAGCATAATCCCTCCCTTTAAGTTTAAATTTATCCAAGAAAACTTTAATTAATCTTTAATTTTCTTATTTTCAATATTACATTACAAACCTTACAACTCTCTTTCTTTTTTTCTTTCACTTTACTTACAACTTCTATTGTTTCCATAATCTTAATTATAAACCATATTTTTTTGAATAACTATATTTCCAATCTTAATTTATCACTAAAATAAAAATAAAAATAGGTGCATCAAATATAAATTTAATACACCTATTTTTCCCTATAATTTTATTCCTTTTTCTTTTGTGTAATAGAATAAATACTGCTGTGCTGCACCTGCAAACTCACCAAATCTATCCCTACCAAAAATTCTTATTTTAGGTAATGATAAATCCCTTGCATTGTAAAAATGCATCATAGCCCTTTGCACCCATCTATCAACAGGAAATGCTGATGTTTTCTCCATAGAAAATAACATTATACAATCAGCAACCTTTGAACCAATTCCTGAATAATTTTGAAGTGCTTTGTGACATTCTTCATCATCCAAAGAAATAATTCTATCTAGGTCATAAAGTTCTAAGAACTTCTCTTGATCATCTATTGATAATTTTCCTGCTTTTATCTCTTCACATTTAGTTATCTTATCGGAGGTATCAATTATATACCTACTTCTAAATGATCCTCCCGCATCTTTCATTTCTTCAATTGTGATTTTAGCTAAAACTTCTTTTTTAGGAAATGCAAAATATTCTTTTCCGTTATACTCTAGCTTTTCACCCCATCTTTTAGATATTTCATTTACAGTTTTACTAATCATAGGAACACTATTTCTAGCAGATATTATAAATGAAATAACCATTTCAAAAGGTTCTTGATTTAAAACTCTTATACCAGAACCATATTCAATTGCCTCTCTAAGAGTTTGATCTTCTGATAACTGAGTTTTTATCTTAGTATAATCTCTATTTAAACTAAAATATTTCATCCAAATATTTTGAAAGTCTTGCTCATTTGTATTATAAAAAGTAATTGTGTCGCCATCTTGTATAGCTTCTAAAACTCTATTAAAAGCTACTCCAATATAATTATTTTCAGCTACTTTTTCCCATCTAAAACATTGCCCACATTCAAGTGTTTGTTCTAAATCAAAATTTTTAACTCCTTTTAAAGTGACTGAGTTATCACCATATTCTATATTTAAACAATCCATTAGGTCACCATCCTTAAATATGTAAAACTACATATGTAAATATTCTTTCCCTAAAGACATATTATATGTTCTCTAGAACTCACTTAATATATTTCATACTTCTATTCTATACTAAAGTGCATAATAAATAAACATTATTTTTTAATAAATATTTCCTTTTAAGTACGAAAAAGAAGACATGAAAAATCATGTCTTCTTTAAAATATATTTTACTCTTCAGCTTCTGAACATTCTCCAAGTAAAGCAATGTCTAATCCTCTTTCTTGCTCTTCCTTAGTTGTTCTGATTGAACCTGTTAAATCACATACTTTGAATACTATGAATGTAACAACTATTGTGTAAACAGTAACTATTACTATTCCAAGTAATTGTATCAAGATTTGGTGTACACCTGCTTGAACACCATTAACAGCTCCGTTAGCGAAGATACCGATTAAGAATGTTCCTGTAAGACCACCCATACCGTGAACTCCCCATACGTCTAAAGCATCATCCCACTTCATCTTCTTAGCGAAAGCTACGCAGAAGAAGCAAACGATAGCAGCAATAGCACCTATAGCAGCAGCTGATAATGGTGTAACATATCCAGCAGCTGGTGTTATTGTAGCAAGACCTGCAACAGCACCTGTTAAGATTTCTAAGAATGAGAATCTCTTATGTTCGATATAAGCGATAATCATCCAAACAACCATAGCTACTGCTCCAGCAACACCTGTGTTTGTGAATGCGATAGCAGCTGTTTGACCACTAGCTAAAGCTCCACCTGAGTTAAATCCGAACCATCCGAATAATAGTAATCCTGTACCAATAGCAACTAATGTTAAGTTACCTGGTCCTTTTTTAGGCTTAACAGCTCTTTGTCCAAAGTACCATACTCCAACTAATCCTGCGAATCCAGCTGTAATATGAATAACTGTTCCTCCAGCATAGTCAACGAATCCAAGTTTAGATAAGAATCCGCCTCCCCATACCCAGTGAGCTACTGGGAAGTAAACTAATAAAGTCCAAAGTATTAATACTTTTATCCATCCACCGATTTTAATTCTGTTAGCGAAAGCTCCTGTCATTAAAGGTGCTGTGATAACTGCGAACATTAATTGATACATGAAGAACATTAAGAATGGAATATGTGACCCATAACTTGCATTAACTGAGAAGTTCATCCCATTAAATGCGAAGAATTGAGCTGGGTTACCAATAACTCCACCAATGTCATTTCCGAATACTAAACTGAATCCTCCAAAGATCCACATTATTGTTACGATACCAATTGAGATGAATGATTGGAACATCATTGTTAATGAGTTCTTCTTCTCAACTAATCCACCGTAGAAGAATGCAAGACCTGGAGTCATTACTGCAACAAGTATTGTTGCAACAATCATAAATGCTACGTCACCGTGATTTATAGCGTGCATCATATTTATTCCTCCCTTTATTTATCTTTTGTTTAAATAAAAAGGCCTACTAAAAAAATATGTATTATTTCTATTTAATTTTTAAACAGCCTTTTAATTTGACTTCGTGAACTCTAAAGATATGTAGAATAAATATATAATTAAACTTATCACCAAAATAATTAATTTTAATCAAAACTTTAATTATATACCACATAATTTTATATGTAAATATTTTTCTTTAGGCTACATATAAATTTTACAACATATTCCGAAAGTTTTCAATTATTTTTCACATTTAAAGTGATTTTTAGACAATTTACTAAGTATCAGTAGAATTACTAATATTTTTGTCTTTAATTTTTTTTACTTTTGCTATTCTACTCTTTTTTCTGCTCAATTTTTATTAAACTTATAATTACATTAATTTATAATTTACAATTAAATATACAAATGTTGAATTCAACTTGCTTTTTAACAAAAATTTTAATAAATTATCTAAGCTTATTTTTTTCACATTTCACTTTAAATATTCATTTATAACATAAAAAAATCTAGAGATTTAACTTAATGTTATTTTCAATCTCTAGATTTCACTTTCACTTTATCTTTTTCCAAGTTCTAACTCATTAGAACCAAATTTTTCTTTTCTTATGTAATTTATACACATGAAAATAACCTTTTCTAAATCTTGTGTCAAAGTCCCCATCACTCTTAAAACAAAGCCTTTACACTCTAGTTTTGATATTCCTGCTTTTACATTCAAATCTAAACCTTTTATTTTTGTTCTTAAAGTTTCTATTAAAGTATCATTTACCGAGCTATCTACTACTATTAATGAACTATAATTTGTATACTCTTCAAAAAATCCAAGAGAGTCCATTTTATCTTCTTTTGGATTTAATTTTAAATTATCAAGCATAACAGGTTTGTCATTTATAAACATTCTAAGTTTCATTTGAACATTAGAATATTGAAATCTCTGTCCATCTGGAGACCAACCTGATGTTAAACCTTCAGTATACATAAGTGTTGAAGTATCTTTTAATTTTATAGTAGTATCTTGTCTAAACATAGCATCCTTATACAAAATTACATTATCAGATATAAATTCTAAAACTGCATTATCATCTACAATAATTTCATTCCTTTGGTATGAAGGAAGTCCATTATCACATTTATACACTTTAGTAGCTGCCTGAGTTGTTACTATTGCTCTTGCATTTTCTTTAACATGTACTGCTGTTCTAAATTTTTCATTTTCAACATACCCACCACCAAGTTGCATTAAATAAAAACATGGTATGTGATCTGTATCAAGATATATCGCTCTTGCAAGCTTTGCAATTCCTGTAAAATAAGTTTTTTCACCCTTACTTTTCCCATTTTTTTGAGCTATGATAAGTTCGCTATTTGCTGCATACTCTTTTTCATTTATAGAGCTAAACATCTATTTATTTATCCCTTCTAATAGACAATTTTTCTTTACCCAGTCTATTACTTTTTGAATACCTTCATCAGTTTTAAGATTTGTGAATATAAAGCTATCTTCATTTCTAAATACCATAGTATCTTTTTTCATTACTTCAAGGTCTGCTCCAACATATGGTGCTAAATCTATTTTATTAATTACAAATAAATCACTCTTAATCATACCTTGACCTGCTTTTCTTGGTATTTTCTCACCTTGAGCAACGTCAATTATGTACATTGAAAAATCTACTAGATCCGGACTAAATGTAGCAGCAAGGTTATCCCCTCCACTCTCTACAAATATAATATCTAAATCATCAAATTTATTTTTAAGTTCTTCAATTGCTGAGAAATTCATTGAAGCATCTTCTCTAATTGCTGTATGAGGGCAACCCCCTGTTTCTACACCAATAATTTTTTCCTCAGGTAATACTGAGTTTTTAACCATAAACTTAGCATCCTCTTTTGTGTATATATCATTTGTTATAACTGCACATTTGTAGTCACCTTCCATGACTCTTGTTAATCTCTCTATTAATAGAGTTTTTCCTGCACCAACTGGGCCCCCTACTCCTATTACAACTGGTCTCATCTTAAGACACTCCTTTCATTTTCGCAAAATTTAATTTATTTTTAAGACATAAATAATCTAAATACTTGTGTTTCATGTTTTATTTGTGCCATCTCTAATCCTGGAATATTAGCACCAAAATCATCTTCTGTAAGTTTTTCTATCTTTGCATATAAATTTTCAAAGTCATCTCCAAATTCCTTTAAAATTAATTGACCATCTTTTTGCCCTAAAGGAATTGTTCTAACTGCATTTTGTACAAGTGTAGAAACTGTTGCATACATATGGTACATTGTAGCTCTTTTTAACGGTACATTAAGCTTATACATAAGCATTGCAAACGCTATTGCTGGATGACCATATGATTCTTTTTTCTTTATTCTTGAAAAATAAACTTCTACCATTTCTGACTCATACAAATCAAGTAAAAGCTCACACATTCTTCTTGCAACAAGCTTTCCTGCATTTCTTGTTTCCATAGCAATACTCTGTACTGCCATCCACTCATCAAGCTCCCAAATTTCATCAATAGCTTTTCTGTCTAAAATATCATATACAAATCTTATAGCTAAAGCGTCATTTTGGCTAAATGAATCCTTTAAAAATGCTTTTATCCATGTTTTTAAACTTTCTGCATCATTAACTTTTCCAGTTCTTAGATAATTTTCCATCCCATACGAATGGTTGAATGATCCCACTGGGAATTGTGAATCACATAACTGCAACATATTTAATATTTCTACTGAATTTACTTCTTTACACATGCTTATGTCCAAATTCCACATGTCTAAATGCTTTTTCAAGAGTTATACTTTCTCTTGAATATGGAATCGCTTCCTCTTTTAATAAATCTTCTACCAACTTATCATACTCAAGAATCATCATTCCTTCCTTGAATTGTGCTGGTAAATGTCTGTTACCCAAGTTATGTGCTATTTTTCCCATTTCAGTTATAGTTTGTGGCTTTATTATTAGTACATCATCTGATTTAACACTAACAACAACCATGTTTTTATCATCTTTAAATAAAATGTCCCCATCTTTTAATACAGTATCTTTACTTAATGTAATTCCATATTCGTGACCATGATCTGATGTAACTCTATTTATTCTTTTTAAAAGTTCATCACTTTTTAAATAAATTTTTTCAACATGCATATGATTATATTCATGTGAATGTGTACCCTCCCCCTCTTCATGTGAATGAGTGTGGGCATCATGAATATCCATATCATGAATATTTCCTAACACTTTATCTAACATCATAAAAAGTACCTCCTAAATTTTATTTATATTATAAATATCTAGCATAGCTTCTCTTGAAACTATGCCAGATTTTATCATTCTTATTAGTATAAGAAATATCTTTGAGTTAATGGAAGTTCAGTTGCTGGTTCACAAGTGATTTCTTTTCCATCAACACTAACAATGTATGTTTGTGGATCTACTTCTATTTTTGGAGTAGCATCATTTAATTTCATATCTTTTTTAGTTAAGTTTCTTATTCCATGAACTGGTAAAACTTGCTTATCAAGTTTTAATTCTTCTTTGATTCCATTTTCGAAAGCTACTTTTGATACGAATGTTATACATGTATCCGCAGGACCTTTACCTTTAGCATAATACATATCTCTTAGAAGTCTTGGCTCAATTGTTGGAATTGAAGCATTTGGATCTCCTGAAACTGCCATTGTCATAAGTCCCTTTTTAATTATCATCTCTGGTTTAGCTCCAAAGAATTGTGGTGACCACATTACTAAATCTGCATATTTACCAACTTCTACTGAACCAATATAATCTGAAATTCCTTGTGTAATTGCTGGGTTAATTGTGTATTTAGCAATATATCTCTTAATTCTGTTATTGTCACATCCGTCACAGTCTCCTTCTAATAGTCCTCTGTGATTTTTCATGTGATGAGCAACTTGCCATGTTCTTGTGATAACTTCTCCGATTCTTCCCATAGCAATAGCATCTGAACTTGTCATACTGATAACACCCATGTCATGAAGTACATCTTCTGCTTCAATTGTTTGATGTCTAATTCTTGAATCTGCAAATGCTACATCTTCTGGAATTTTATTATCTAAGTGATGACAAACCATAAGCATATCTAAGTGTTCAGCTATTGTATTAACTGTATATGGAAGTGTTGGACTTGTTGATGAAGGTAATACATAATTGTATTGCGCAGCTTCTATAATATCAGGTGCGTGACCTCCTCCTGCTCCTTCTGTATGGAATGTATGAATTGTTCTTTCTTTGAAAGCAGCTATTGTATTTTCTAAGAATCCACATTCGTTTAATGTATCTGTATGTATTGAAACTTGAACATCAAATTTATCAGCTATTTCTAGAGCTTTATCGATACATCCAGCAGTTGCTCCCCAGTCTTCATGTATTTTAAGACCAGCAGCACCAGCTTCTATTTGCTCAGCACCTGGAGCTTCTGTATGTGCAGCAGCTTTTCCTAAAATCCCAACATTTATTGGGAATTGATCATGCGCTCTTAACATTGCTTTGATATGAAGTGGTCCTGGTGTTGCTGTAACAGCATTTGATCCATCATTTGGACCTGTTCCTCCACCAAAGATTGTTGTGATTCCACCTTGTAGTGCAACTTTACATAAATCAGGGTTAATCATATGTACATGTGAATCAATTCCTCCAGCTGTTATGATATATCCCTCTCCAGCTAAAGCTTCAGTTGCAACTCCAACTATGAAGTCTACATTATCCATAATATCTGGATTTCCACCTTTACCAATTGCAAGGATTTTACCATCTCTGATACCTATATCAGCTTTATAAATCCCTGTATAATCTATTATTGTAGCTCCTGAAATTATAAGATCTGCTACTAGTGGATTACTTCTTGACTCTGTTATGTTCATTCCCATACCAGCTCTAAGTGTTTTACCACCACCAAACTTAGCTTCATCTCCGTGTCTTGTTAAGTCTTTTTCTATTTTTGCAAATAGGTTTGTGTCTCCTAATCTGAAACTATCTCCAACTGTTGGCCCAAACATATCTACATATGATTTTCTATTCATTTCAAAACTCATAGTTCTAACCTCCTCTTTTGTTTATTTAATTATTTTTTGCATTTTTTATGATCTAAACAACCATTAACTAAATCATTTAATCCATAAACTTTTCTACAACCTTGAATATCTATTAGTTGAACTTCTTTCTCATCACCTGGTTCAAATCTAACAGCTGTTCCTGAAGGGATATCTAGTCTTTTTCCATAAGCTGTTTCTCTATCAAAATCTAATCCTGTATTTACTTCATAGAAATGATAATGTGAACCAATCTGTACTGGTCTATCTCCCTTATTTGTAACTCTTAAACTAATAGATTCTGTCCCTTCATTCATAGGTACTTTTTCATCACATAATTTGTATTCTCCTGGTATCATAACTCTAACCTCCTTTAATAAAAATTATTGTATTGGATCGTGAACTGTTACTAATTTTGTTCCATCTGGGAATGTTACTTCTACTTGTATTGCGTGAATCATTTCTGGCACACCTTCCATTACTTGATCACTTGAAATAACATTTCTACCTTCTGACATTAAATGTTCAACAGTTTTACCTTCTCTTGCACCCTCCATAAGAAAATCAGTAATAAGCGCTACTGATTCTGGGTGATTAAGTTTTAAGCCCTTTTCTTTTCTTCTTCTAGCTACATCTGCTGCAACTGTCATCATTAGTCTTTCTTGCTCTCTTAATGTAAATTTCATATTTTCTCCTCCTTTATTCAATTTATTTGATTGTAATGTTTTGTTTTTTTAATAAAATTCAAAACATTTACTCTCTAAATAACTTCAACTAATTCTTCAAAATTAGTCTCTGTTCATTAAGTGATAATAAAATAACTTTTAAAGATTTAAAATCCTTACCTCGGTCAGTAAATAGTTTAACCATTATAAACCTAATTATTCTAAATTTTTATAAAAAAAATAGACCCAGTAAAACTGAGTCTATCTCTATAAACTTTATTATCTTTTTCCTAATTGGAGTTCATTTGCATCAAACTTTTCTTTTCTTATATAGTTAATACAAGTAAATATTGCCTTTTCTAAATCTTGTGTTAAATTACCTAAAGCTCTTAGTACAAATCCATTACACTCAAGTTTTGTGATTCCAACTTTGATATCAAGATTAAGTTTTTCAACTTCTTCTCTTAAAATTTCAATAAGTTTCATATCTACAGCTTTATCAATAACTACTAAAGAACTATAGTTATTATACTCTTCCATAAATCCAAGTGAACTCATATTATCAACTCTTGGATCAAGCTTTAAGTTATCTAACATAACAGGCTTATCATTCACGTATATTTTAAGCTTCATTTGAACACTTGAATATTTGAATTTTTCACCATCTGGAGACCATCCTGAAGTGATACCATCAGTGTAAATTAAAGAAGATGTATCTCTCATTCGCACTTCTGATTCCTGTCTAAACATAGCATCCTTATAAAGAATTACACTATCTGAGATATATTTTAGTGAAGCATTTTCTTCTAAAATAAATTCATTTTTTTGGTATGAAGGTAGATTATTCATACACTTGTAAATCTTAGTTGCAGCTTGTGTTGTTACAATAGCTCTTGTGTCTTCTTTCATATGAATGAAAGTTCTAAACTTCTCATTCTCAACATAGCCACCACCAAGTTGCATAAGATAAAAGCATGGAACTCCATCAGTATCAAGATATAAAGCTCTTGCAAGCTTTGCTATCCCTGTAAAATAAGACTTTTGTGCATAATACTTCTGCCCTTTTTTGGCAATAACAAGTTCACTATTTGCAGTATAATCTTCTACGTTTATTGAATTCATATTAAACTATCCCTTCTAATAAACAGTTTCTTTTTATCCACTCTTCAACTTGTGCTATACCTTTATCTGTTTTTAAGTTTGTGAATATAAAACTTCCTTCATTTCTAAATACTAATGTATCTTGTCTCATGATATCAAGATTTGCTCCTACGTATGGTGCAAGGTCTATTTTATTAATTACAAATAAATCACTCTTAATCATACCTTGTCCAGCTTTTCTTGGAATCTTCTCACCTTGAGCAACGTCAATTATATACATTGAGAAATCTACTAAATCTGGGCTAAATGTAGCAGCAAGATTATCTCCACCACTCTCTAAGAATATAATGTCTAAATCATCAAAAGTAGCTTTTAAATCTTCAATTGCTGCAAAGTTCATTGAAGCATCTTCTCTGATTGCTGTATGAGGACATCCTCCTGTTTCAACTCCCACGATTCTTTCTTCAGGTAATACTGAGTTTTTAACCATAAACTTAGCATCCTCTTTTGTGTATATATCATTTGTGATAACTGCACATTTGTAGTTACCTTCCATTTTTCTTGTTAATCTTTCTATTAATAAAGTTTTTCCAGCTCCAACTGGTCCACCCACGCCTATTACTACAGGTCTCATATTAAAAATCTCCTTTCATCTTTTGTTTTTTATGACATAAATAATCTAAATATTTGTGTCTCGTGCTTAATTTGAGCCATTTCAAGCCCTGGTATATTAGCACCAAAATCATCTTCTGTTAAAGTTTCTATGTACTCATAAAATTCTTCAAAATTCTCTGAGAATTCTTTTAAAACTAATTGTCCATCTTTTTGTCCTAAAGGGATTGTTCTAACTGCATTTTGAACTATTGTTGAAACTGTTGCATACATATGATACATAGTTGCTCTTTTTACTGGTATTCCCTTTTCAAAAGTTAAAATTGCAAAAGCAATAGCAGGATGTCCATAAACTTCTTTTTTAACTATCTTTCTTTTATATTCTGAAAGTAATTCTGATTCATATAAATCTAAAAGCAAATCACACATTCTTCTTGCAACAAGCTTCCCTGCATTTCTAGTTTCCATAGCAACACTCTGAACTGTTATCCATGTATCTAATTCGTATATTTTTTCTATATCATTATTTTCAAGATATTCATGCACAAATCTTATAGCTAGTGCATCATTTTGAGCAAAAGAATCTTTTAAAAATGCTTTAACCCAAGTTCTTAATGTATCTGCACTGTCAATTTTCCCTGTTCTTAAGTAATTTTCCATTCCATATGAATGGTTGAATGAACCAACTGGGAATTGTGAATCACACAGTTGTAGCATTGTTAGTATTTCATTAAACATGCTTATGACCAAACTCAACGTGTCTGAATGCTTTTTCTAAAGTAACATTCTCTCTTGAGTATTTTATCCCTTCTTCTTTTAATAAATCTTCAACTAACTTATCATATTCAAGAATCATCATTCCATCTCTAAATTGAGCTGGTAGATGTCTATTTCCAAGATTATGTGCAATTCTACCCATTTCATCTATTGTTTCTGGTTTAATTATAAGTACATCATCTGATTTAACAACAACTACTATCATATTATGTCCATCATTGAAAAGAATATCTCCATCTTTTAAAACTTCTTTCTTATCAAGAGTTATTCCATACTCATGACCATGGTCTGAAGTTACTCTATTTATTCTTTTTAAAAGTTCATCACTCTTTAAGTAAATTTTCTCCATATGAGCTGATTTTTCATGCTCTTCATGTACGTTTCCTAAAATTTTATCTAGTATCATAAAATAAATCCTCCTTAGTTTTTCATTGGTTTTTTTACTCAAACCGAATAAAATTTCAAAACTTGAAATCTTATTCAGATTGAGTCCATTTATAAAATATCTAGCATAGTTTCATATAAAACTATGCTAGAAAATCTATTTATTAGAATAAGAAGTATCTTTGAGCTAATGGTAACTCTGTAGCTGGTTCTGATTTAATTTCTACACCATCTACTGATACGATATATGTTTCTGGGTCTACTGTTATTTCTGGAGTAGCATCATTTAATTTCATGTCTTTTTTACTTAAGTTTCTTATACCATGAACTGGTAAAACTATTCTTTCAAGACCTAATTCTTCTTTAATTCCATTTTCAAATGCAACTTTTGATACAAAAGTAAAGCATGTATCTGCAATTCCTTTTCCTTGTGCATAGAACATATGTCTTAAAGTTCTTGGTTGAATTGTTGGAATTGAAGCATTTGGATCTCCTGCTACTGCCATTGAAATTCTACCGTTCTTGATTATCATTTCTGGCTTAGCACCAAAGAATTGTGGTGACCACATTACTAAATCAGCATGTTTTCCAACTTCTACTGAACCTATATAGTCTCCTACTCCTTGAGCTATTGCAGGGTTGATTGTGTACTTAGCAATATATCTTTTGATTCTATTGTTATCATTGTACTCGCTATCTCCCTCTAGAGTTCCTCTTAATTCCTTCATGTGATGAGCTACTTGCCATGTTCTTGTTATAACTTCTCCGATTCTTCCCATAGCTATAGCATCTGAACTTGTCATACTAATAACACCCATGTCGTGAAGAACATCTTCAGCTTCAATTGTTTGGTGTCTAATTCTTGAATCAGCAAATGCTACATCTTCAGGAATTTTACTATCTAAGTGGTGACAAACCATAAGCATATCTAAATGCTCAGCTATTGTATTAACTGTATATGGAAGTGTTGGACTTGTTGAAGCTGGTAATACATTGCTATATTGTGCAGCTTTGATGATATCTGGAGCATGTCCACCACCAGCACCCTCAGTATGGAATGTATGGATAACTCTATCTCCGATAGCATCCATTGTTCCTTCTAAGAATCCAAATTCATTTAATGTATCTGAGTGAATTGATACTTGAACATCATACATATCAGCCATTTCTAAAGCCTTATCTATACAACCTCTTGTAGCTCCCCAGTCTTCGTGAACTTTGAATCCAGCAGCTCCTGCTTCTATTTGCTCAACTCCTGGTGCTAATTCATGAGCAACACCTTTTCCAAGTATACCAACGTTTATTGGGAATGATTCAAATGCTCTAAGCATATCTTTGATATTTCTTGGTCCTGGAGTTGATGTAACTGCGTTTGATCCATCAGCTGGACCTGTTCCTCCACCGAATAATGTTGTAATACCACCTTGAAGTGCTACCTCAACTTCATCTGGGTTTATGTAGTGAACGTGAGTATCAATTCCACCAGCAGTGATTATGAAACCTTCTCCTGCTAAAGCTTCTGTTGCAACACCAACTATAAAGTCTACGTTATCCATGATATCTGGATTTCCACCTTTACCGATAGCTAAGATTTTACCATCTCTGATACCAATATCCGCTTTATAAATTCCTGTGTAGTCAATAATTGTAGCTCCTGAAATTATAAGGTCTGCTACAAGTGGGTTAGTTCTTGGCTCTGTTATGTTAAGTCCCATACCAGCTCTAAGTGTTTTACCACCACCGAATTTACATTCATCTCCGTGTCTTGTTAAGTCTTTTTCTATTGTTGCAAATAAGTTTGTATCTGCAAGTCTGAAGCTATCTCCAACAGTTGGTCCAAACATATCTACATATGATTTTCTATTCATTTCAAAACTCATATCTTTATCCTCCTCTTTTGTATCTTTAAATTACTTCTTCTCGTTAAGTTTGTTTTTAACTACTTCTAAGTTTCCGTTTACCATATAGTTTAATCCATAAACATTTCTATTACCTTGGATATCTATAAGTGTTACTTCTTTCTCATCACCTGGTTCAAATCTAACAGCAGTTCCTGAAGGGATGTCTAATCTTTTTCCCCAAGCTGCTTCTTTATCAAATTTTAATGCTGGGTTAACCTCTGCAAAGTGATAATGTGAACCTACTTGAACTGGTCTATCTCCTGTGTTTATAACTCTTAATTTTATACTTTCTGTACCTTCATTCATTACTATTTTATCTTTACCTAAAATGTATTCTCCTGGTATCATCAGCGAAACCTCCTTTTTTTCTTTAGCTTGTCCTATTATTGAATAGGGTCATGAACTGTTACAAGTTTTGTTCCATCTGGGAATGTAACTTCAACTTGAATTGAGTGAATCATTTCTGGAACACCTTCCATTACTTGATCCGCTGTAAGTACATTTCTTCCTGCTGACATTAAATATTCAACAGTTTTTCCTTCTCTTGCACCCTCTGTTATGTAATCAGTTATTAAAGCTACTGACTCTGGGTAATTAAGCTTGATTCCTTTATCAAGTCTTCTTCTAGCAACGTCAGCTGCAACAACCATCATTAATCTTTCTTGTTCTCTTAATGTGAATTTCATTATTCTTCCTCCTTTGTTAAGTTATTTATAAAAATAAGTAAAATAATACTATTTTAAATAATATATCATTATAAAGAATACATTTTGCCAGTTTTTTAGTCAAATTAACCAAATTCACTCTTTTATATCTAAAATATGCTAATTAATTAATAATTTATCAAGAAATAGAGATTTTATTGAAATCTAATTCTATTAACTACCTTTTAATAACCAATATATTAATAATTTAAGAACAAACGATTTTTTTTATAGAAAATTCAAAGGAAAAAGAACACAAAAAAACAGACCTTTTTTAATTACAAAAAGGTCTGTTTTAACCATAAATTTACTTATAAAATCCTATTTACTTTTAATATATTTATCTATTCCTAAAGCAGCTTTTTTACCTGCTCCCATAGCAAGTATAACTGTTGCAGCACCTGTTACAGCATCTCCACCTGCAAATACACCTTCTCTTGAAGTTGCACCATTTTCTTCATCAGCTACAATACATTCCCATTTATTAATATCAAGTCCTTTAGTTGTAGAACTGATAAGTGGATTTGGAGATGTTCCAAGAGACATTATTACAGCATCAACATCCATAATAAATTCTGAACCTTCAACAACAACAGGCCTTCTTCTTCCTGAAGCATCTGGCTCACCAAGTTCCATCTTCACACACTTCATCCCTTTAACCCATCCATTTTCATCCTCTAAGATTTCTGTTGGATTAGTTAAAACATCAAAGATAACGCCCTCTTCCTTAGCATGATGAATTTCTTCTCTTCTTGCTGGAAGTTCTGCATCACTTCTTCTATAAACTACATGAACCTCTGAACCAAGCCTTAAAGCTGTTCTAGCTGCATCCATAGCAACATTTCCACCACCAACAATAGCTATTTTCTTAGCTTTTGTTATTGGAGTATCAAATGATGAGTCATAAGCTTTCATAAGGTTACTTCTTGTAAGAAACTCATTTGCTGAGAAAACTCCATTAGCATTTTCACCTTTTATCCCCATGAATTTAGGAAGTCCTGCACCTGAACCAACAAACACAGCTTCAAATCCTTCTTCATTTAAAAGCTCATCAATAGTTACTGTTCTACCAACTATAACGTTAGTTTCAATCTTAACTCCAAGCTTTTTAACATTTTCAATTTCTGTTTTAACAACAGTATCTTTTGGAAGTCTAAATTCAGGAATACCATAAACTAAAACTCCACCTGCCTCATGTAAGGCTTCAAAAATAGTTACATCATAGCCCATTTTAGCAAGATCACCTGCACAAGTAAGTCCTGCTGGCCCACTACCTACAACAGCAACTTTTTTCCCATTTTTCTTTATTTCTATATCAATTGTAATATTATTTTCTCTAACATAATCAGCTACAAACTTTTCAAGTTTACCAATAGCAACTGCCTCACCTTTAATTCCAAGAACACATTTACCCTCACATTGATTTTCTTGTGGGCAAACTCTTCCACAAACTGCTGGAAGTGCTGAATCTTTGGCTATAACTTCAGCTGCACCTTTCATATCACCTATTTTAACTTTTGAAATAAATCCTGGTATATTTATAGAAACTGGACATTCACCAACACATTTAGGATTTTTACATCCAAGACATCTATTCGCCTCCTCTACTGCAAGGTCTAAATTATATCCTTGGCAAACCTCTTCAAAATTAGTTGCTCTAACTTTTGCATCTTGCTCCCTTACAGGAGTTCTATTTAAATTAAGTGCCATTAATTATCACCTCCGCAATTTCCACAACCGCCATGATGTGTATCACCCTCAACTGCTTTAAGCATTCTTCTTCCTTCTTCTGTCTTATAAATTTGATGTCTTCTCATAGCTTCATCAAAGTTAACTAAGTGACCATCAAACTCCGGACCATCAACACAAGCAAACTTAACTTTATCTCCAACAGTAACTCTACAAGCACCACACATACCTGTTCCATCAACCATTATTGGATTTAAACTTACTATAGTAGGAATATCAAGCTCTTTTGTAAGTTTACAAACAAACTTCATCATTATCATAGGTCCTATTGCTATAACTTCATCATATTCTTTATTTTGATTCTTAACTAAATCTTCTATAACATTTGTCACAAGACCTTTTCCCCCTGCTGAACCATCATCTGTAGCAACGTATACATTTCCTGCAACTTCTCTCATTTCATTCTCTAATATAAGCATATCTTTATTTTTAGCACCAATGACAACATCAACATTAACCCCATTGTTGTGTAACCATTTAACTTGTGGATAAACCGGTGCTGTACCAACACCACCAGCAACAAAAAGAATTTTTTTATTTTTAAGATGTTCAATATCTTCATGAACAAATTCTGACTCTCTTCCAAGAGGTCCAACAAAATCTCTAAATGAATCACCTTCATTTAATTTAGCCATTTTTAATGTAGACTCCCCAAGTGTTTGGAACACAATAGTAACTGTTCCTTCCTCTTTGTTATAATCGCAAATTGTTAATGGAATTCTTTCACCCTTTTCATCCATTTTAACTATAACAAACTGCCCTGGATTTGCAGATTTTGCAACTCTTGGTGCAACAACATCCATAAGATAAATATTGTTTGTTAGCACTTCTTTTCTAGTAATTTTATACACCCTAAAATACCCCCTATTTTTCAAATTAATAAAATTATACATTTTTTCCATTATTTAATCAATTGATATGTATAAGTTTTTTTACTCTGTTATATTATTTAAAAAGTTCAACTTCCTAATATAAGAAGTTGAACTTTTATTTTTTAACTTAAAAATCTATTTTTGTTCCGTAGAATGCAGCCTCATAAACCTTTTGCATTTCTTCATTAGAAATAGGTCTTGGATTTGATAAAGTACAAGCATCTAATACTGCTCTTTCAGCTATCATAGCAACTTTTGATTTAAATTCATCTTCATTTATTCCAAATTCTTTAATTGTAGATGAAATATTCATTTCCTTATTCATATCTTGAATCATTGTTGTTAAAGCATCAACTAACTCTTCATCAGTTGAACCTTCAAGCTTTAATCTTCTTGCAATATCAGCATATCTATCCATGCAAGATTTTTTATTAAAATCAATTACAAATGGTAAGTAAATAGCATTTGCACACCCATGTGGGATATGTTGTACTTCATTTGTTTCAATACCCTCTTCATGGAAAATCGCTCCTGATTTATGAGCCATTGAATGAGTAATTCCAAGTAATGCATTTGAGAATGCCATTCCTGCCATACATTGTGCATAGTGCATTTGCTCTCTAGCTTCTGTATCACCATTAAATGATTTAATTAAATTCTCTTTAATCATAACTATCGCTTCCATAGCTAATGGATTTGTAAATGGTGAATTAAGTGTTGCTACATAAGCTTCTATCGCATGAGTTAAAGCATCCATCCCTGTATGAGCTACAAGTTTAGCTGGCATTGTCTGTGCAAGTTCTGGATCAACTATTGCAATATCAGGTGTTATATTATAATCAGCAAGTGGGTACTTAATTCCCTTTGAGTAGTCTGTAATTACTGAGAAAGCAGTAACTTCTGTTGCTGTACCTGATGTTGAAGGAATAGCTAAGAATTTAGCTTTCTTTCTAAGCTCTGGTATTGTGAATGGATCTTTTATATCATCAAATGTTGTTTCTGGATACTCATAGAATACCCACATAGCCTTAGCTGCATCTATAGGTGAACCTCCCCCTACTGCAACTATCCAATCTGGCTCAAACTCACTCATAAGTTTTGCACCTTTTAAAACTGTCTCAACTGATGGGTCTGGTTCTACACCATCTATAATTTGAGTTTCTATTCCTGCTTCTCCAAGATAAGAAACTATTTTATCTAAGAATCCAAATCTTTTCATTGAACCACCACCAACAACTATGCTAGCTTTAGTTCCTTTTATTGTTTTTAATTGTTCTAATGACCCCTTCTCAAAGAAAGTATCTCTTGGTAATGTAAATCTTTTCATTTTTAATTAAGTCCTCCTTAAAATTCAAATATCCCTTTATATCTATTATTCTACACCAATACATAAAATACCTTTTTTTCAATTAAAATACATAAAATATTTTTCATAATAAAAAAAAGATAACCTTGATTTTATCATCAAAGTTATCTTTCCCTATTTTTCTATCTTTTATCTTACAGAATATTTATACTAAAATTACCTTTCTTATCTCTGATAAATATTCCTCCTCTTCTATTCCTTCTTCATATGCAACAACATATTCTATCTGATTAAAAACTTAACTTCTCTCTATAGTTTGTTAATGTCTTCATTTATCATACTATCACAAATATAAATTTCTAAAAAAACACAAAAAAATTTAGAATACATAAAACTTCTAAAAACATTACTTATTTATTTTAGTTATTTATCAGTTTTATGATTTCTTATTCAAAAAAACTACTTTCTAAAGAAAACTAATAATTTTTTATCAAAATAAAAAATCTGAACTGCATATTGCAATTCA
>JBOGAY010000047.1:0-3645 GCA_051655925.1 Sarcina sp.
ACAACTTTTAACCAGAATTTAGAACTTTCATTCTCTCCTATTACAATACTTAAAATATCTTTTTTTCCTTCTAAATCTATTCCTAAAACAACATATGCAGCTCTATTTGAAACTTTCCCATTACTTTTAATATTAAAATGTATTGCGTCCATAAATACAAAAGGATAGCATTTTTGTAGTGGTCTATTTTTCCAATTATCTATCTCTTCGAAAACTCTATCAGTTATTCTACTAATTTGTGATGCTGAGAATGTTAATCCATAAATCTCTTCAAGATGAGCATTAATCTCAGAAATAGTCATTCCACGCCCATACATAGAGATAATTTTGTCTTCAATATCAGAGATATCTCTAGAATATTTAGGAACAACTGTTGGTTCAAACTGTCCCTCTCTATCTCTAGGAATATCAACTTGAACTTTTCCAAGAGAGGTATTAACTTGCTTAGAATTATACCCATTTCTACTGTTAGTAGTATTAGCGCTTGATTCTCTGTCGTATTTATCATATCCAATAGATTCATCAAATTCAGCTTGCATCAAGATATTAACCATATCTTTAAACATATTTTTCATGAAATCTTGAGCATCGTCAGCAGATTTAATCTTATTTTGTTCAATTAATTGTTTAACAAGTGGATTTACTTCTGAATTTTTTCTAGCCATAAAAAAACCTCCTCAGTTACTAATTTAATTATACAAATTAATAGCCAAGAAGGTAAAATATATATATTTAATTTTTACAATTTACACTAAATTTGGGAAACTCCCTTCCCTATCTAATTTTATAAAAATAAAAGTTTACAAATATCTAAAGAGGAATTCTTATGAATTCCTCTTTATCATTTTTAATATACAACACCCTTTTATTAAGCTACCTCTTTCTTTTTAAAGCATTTTAATATACTATTTGGTATTGAGTCATAACTTACTGATAGAATTTCCTTAAAATAGATATAATCCGTTATACGTTTAAGATTCCATATACATTCTTTATACTTATCCATAAACTCCATATCTACTTCCTGTATATCAATGGTTTCTAATATTAAATTCATTACTTTTAATACTTTAGCTATACTTTGTAAAAAATCATAATCTACTTTTCGAATTTCGAAATATTTTAAAGAACTATCCTCTATATTTTTTAGTGTAACTAATACCAACTCTTCATTATCTATAAATTCAATATCTATCTCTTGACTCTTTACTATAATCTCTTTAATAAAGCTTTTTGAATCTTCTATTTTATATAGGTAATCTTTTGTTAAATCCGTAGTTATAGACTCAACGTCTATCTCTTTTTGAATTATCCATTTAAAAAAATTAATAGACATTACTTCTAATATATTTTTATTTAAAACCTCATAATTAAAATCATATGCCATCTCTTTAGCTAGTTTCTCTGATAATTCTAAATATTTTTCGAATCCAACCTCTTTATGGAAAGCTACATCCTCTTTTAAATACTCTTCTAATTTAGTAATAGATACAACTAATGAATCAAAAGCTAAATATCTAAATTTTCTTACATTATAATGTTCAATTCCCTTATAGATTTTACTTAACATCTCTTTATCTAATCTTCTTCTAGTTGAATCATCTAGAGAGTTAAGATAAAAAGTATATAAATCATCTATATTTTTCTTTTTATTCTTATCTACTTTTATCTTTAACTTTCTTGCCATAATTTCCCATCCTCATATTTTTTATTTTTCTTTTTATATAATAGCATAAAATAATCTACTAAAAAAAGAAAAAGTGGACAAACTATTTTTTAGTTTAATCTAATATATTCCACCTATAACTATCATTATTAATAATACTATTAAGAAATTTTTTAAGTTTACATTTGTCTTATCTGATACTAACCATTTAATTCCACATTATTTTTTATTTGTTATAAATGTCACTTTTAATTGCTAAAAAAATAACAGAGTTCTAACTCTGTTACTCTTTTAGTATTTAGTTATTCAAATGAATATAAAAATTAGATTATCTTTATAATAGCTCATTTTTGTTAAATCTGCAATGAGTATCTACTTTTTCAGTTAAACTCTTACCTACTCTAAATTTAACTACTTTCTTTTCAGGCACTTGCATTTGCTCTCCTGTTTGTGGATTTCTACAAGTTCTTGCTGATTGAGTAGTTACTTCAAATTTCCCAAATCCTAAAACTGATAGATCATCACCATTTACTAAAATTTCTTCTAAAGTTGAAAATAATCCATTTATTAATTTTTTCAACTTCCTTCTTTGGTACAATTTCTATTTTTTCTTGATATAAACCTATTTTCTATCTCTATACAATACCTTGCAAATATTAGATTATAAATTTCCTTAGTTGCATGTTTTGCATACACTACTTTTTCTGCTTTGTTAAAAATTATAGTGTTTTCTCCGCTCCAACTTACATCATATCTTTCATTTAATAAAATTAATATTCTATCTGCTAGTTTCAAATTATTAAATCTTTTTATAATATTTTCTTTTTCTTTTAATTGATTTAATTCTTCTTTAATTTTTCCTGTTTTTTCTCTCATTTGTTTATTTACACATTCTCTACATATGTAACTGTGTTTAGTTGAATAATTTGTATAAGAAACATATTCTTTAAGAGATTTTTCTACTTCACATACTTTGCATATTCTCATACCTACCCTCCTCTTGTCTAATTATTTTGATAAGTCTTTTATGCTTCTTGAATTCCATAAACTCTTTTTTGTAGATTTTCAAAACTAATCTCTGTAACATTATATATTTTGTAAGTTATCGTTCCTTTTTCTATATATAAAATAGTTCCTTTTTTATAAAATCTATTTGATATTTTACATAAATCTACCACTTCTTGCGGTTTTATCTCTATCATAATTGACCTCCATTTTTTTAATAAAGAGAGTCTAAAAAGACTCTCCAAATCAAAGTAAAACATTTAACAACATTTATTATTTTACATACGTAAATTAGAATCTACAATAAATTTATTGTAGATTCATATAAATTTTGGATATAATCTATTTGTATCTAAAATAAATATTTTCTATATATTTTCATATTGAAACCTCTAAAAACTATTTTCGATAACAATAATTATAATTTTAAGAGGTGATTAAAATTTTTATTGTAGATTCTGATTTTTTGTCTTATACTTTAGATAGTCTAAGATAAAACCCCGATTTGAGAAAGAAAATGATTCTTATCTCAACTGTTTCGTTTCAAACAGCTAAAAAAAGTTCCGTAGCCCATTACTACGGAATTTTTTTATTGCAGATTTACTTTTATATATTGTAATATGATACTGTCTTTCATTGAGGAATTTTATTCTTTCCTCGAATTTATTCGATGTGGTTTCAAATAAGGGATTGAAATTAATTTCAATCTCTTATTTTATTAATTAAATTTAAGGAGTTTTTATATGCAACAATATCTAATAGTTATAATAACTTTAATCAACTTAGTTATATTTAAGTTAATCAATTCTAAAAGATTTAAATTCAATCAAAAGTTACTTAATATTTTTTGTATTTTGCAACTGCTGTTAATTTTCTTTATTTTTATTAATAATCATGAAATTTTATTTCTGAATATACTTGATTATTTAAAAAATACTTTTATAAGTGTTTTCACTAAACTGAAAGGAACTTTT
>JBOGAY010000048.1:0-2520 GCA_051655925.1 Sarcina sp.
AGTTGGATGTTCAAGCACTCAACCTCAAGAAGAAGTAGTAGTTCAAGAGGCAGTTGTTGAGGAGGTTGTAGTAGCTACTCCTGAGCCAGTTGAAGCTCCAACTAAGCCTTTACCAAAGCCATTATTAGACAAGTAAAAATATAAGCTGAGTTCATTGAACTCAGCTTTTTTAGTTTAATCTATATTTTTAAAAAAATTCTTTATCTCTCTTGTGCTTGTTTCTACACTATCAGAAGTATGAACAATATTTCTTAAAGTATCCATTGAAAAGTCCCCTCTTATTGTCCCAGGAACTGCATCAACTGGAGACGTACTTCCAGCCATATGTCTCACTATACTTATGCAATCCTTTCCTTCTAAAACCATAAGCACAACTGGCCCAGATGTAATAAACTCTATGAGACCATTATAAAACTCTTTCCCCTTATGAATTTCATAGTGTTTCTCTGCCTTTTCCACAGTTATATTTTCCATTTTTAAAGCCTTGATCTCCAATCCTTTTCTCTCCACTCTTTGGATTATCTCTCCAATTAGTTTTCTTTCCACAGCATCAGGCTTTATAATCAGAAGTGTTCTCTCCATGTGTCCCCCCTTAGTATAGTTATTTTCTATTATATGTATACTAATTTATTAAACATCTTCCTTTTTTAAAAACACACTTAACTTAAATTTATCTAACTTTGTTACAGGTAAATTAAATTTAATCTGCTTTATACCGTTGTACTTTTTATTTAATTTTATATCTTCAAACAACACAATCCCCTTAACACTGTTTATTTCTATAAAATAATCTAACTCTCGATAAGATACAAACTTCATATTTTCCATAAGTTTTTCAATTTTAAACTCCTCACAAATATCTTTCACCAGTCCTATATTTAAGAAGTTATAAACAACTACAATATTTTTTAAATTTTCTATTTTTCTTTCAACATCTTTATTAATCTCATTTAAAATAGTCATTGATAAAATTGTTCTATCAAAACTATCTATATTTTTATAATATTTTTTTACTAAATTAGAAACTAACTTAAACTTATTAAAATAATCCTCAGCCACCTGATTGTTAAAAATATAGATTTCAACGATATTAAAAAGTCTCTTTATTTTCATCATATTAAGTAAAATTGTTAACCTCATTAAAAGATCATCATTTAAAGGTATCTCCATCTTTAAAACTTTACTTAAGTAATCTATAAAATTTCTCAACTCTAAAACCTCTTCTCTATTATTTTGAAAGAAGTTCATTTTTTTCCTTTTTAAAAAAAGTTTTTTTACAGAATCCCTTTCATAGTTTGAAAAGAATTCTATCTTTTCTAAAATTTCATTCAACTCTACATATTTACTTAAATCGATAGAACTATCTATAACTTTTACACTTTCATCTTCAAAATCTTCTCGTA
The DNA here is from genome assembly GCA_051655925.1 of Sarcina sp. Classification (GTDB taxonomy): domain Bacteria; phylum Bacillota; class Clostridia; order Clostridiales; family Clostridiaceae; genus Sarcina. The sequence goes on from JBOGAY010000048.1 coordinate 1,404, forward strand.
TTATAGCAAGATAGATTAAAATCTCTATATGCAAAATTGTATATGTATTACGAGGCATCTCCCATTTTTCACATACTTTATAAATCATATCCACAATTTTTGAAACTTTATATTTTTTCTTTATCTCATTCAGTTCTAGAAAAAAGTTTTCAAACTCTTTTGGAAGATATTTTTCCTCTATAAATAACTTTAGAAAATATAACTCAAAAAACTCTCTTTTATTTTTTTCATCCCCCTCTAAAGAGATTCCATAAGAGTTATAACCTACAATTTTTAAAGAGAAAAACTCCAACTCTTTTTTTAAATTCTGTATATCATTAGATAAAGTTCGTCTTGTAACAGAAAATCTTTCACTTATATATGTTAAGTTTATTATATTGTTTTTAAAAAAGTTCATTACAACATAGCTTTCTCTCTCTTTAGGAGTAAAGCTCTGAAACTCCTTTAATTTTTCCCAGAGTTCTCTATCTTTTTTTAACTTTTCATGAATACTTAAAGTATCTTCTTCTTTAAAAAAACTTCCTATATCATTTACATATCTTTTTACCTTAAAAACAGATACATTTAATATTTCAGAGAGCTCATTTAATGAGTAGTTGTTAACTTCAAGACAACTCAAAATTTTAAAATGTAACGATGTTAAATTCATGCTTCTCCTTTTACAACTTATATAACAATAAAAAAACTCAAAATCTATATAGTAGACTTTGAGTCTTACAGTATTGTATGAAAAACTTTTTTCAAGTTATTATTATACCATACTTTACCTATTCTTTTAAACTACTTTTTATAAACCTCGTTAAACAAGTAATTTAATTAGATATTAATTGAAATTTAGTTACATATAAATAACACTAAATTTCTACCTATATTCCTATATTTCCTTTGACTTATACTTAAAAATCCTCTATAATTTATTCTGGAATTTAAATTTTAGGAGGACTTTTATTAATGGAACAAACATTATCAACTTTCATCAATGAATTTACTGCTGCTCTTGCAAAATCAGCACCTATTTTCATTAAAAAACTAATCTTTTTAGCTATCCTTTGGGTAACTTACAGACCTGTTCAAGGGTTTATCATGAAAGCTTTTAATAAGTTTTTATCACTTAAAA
>JBOGAY010000049.1:0-16270 GCA_051655925.1 Sarcina sp.
TTAGAGGTCGATGGTACTGCACGGGCGACTGTGTGGGAGAGTAGATTGTCGCCAGGTCATAAGCATCCTTAGCTCAGTTGGTTAGAGCAACCGGCTCATAACCGGTAGGTCCCGGGTTCGAATCCCTGAGGATGCACCATTTTGGGGGTATAGCTCAGTTGGGAGAGCACTTGCCTTGCACGCAAGGGGTCATGAGTTCGAATCTCATTATCTCCACCAAATAAACCTACGATTGTAAATCGTAGGTTTTTATTTTTATTTATTTTTAGATTGTTTAGATTGCGTTAAAGCATCATTAATAGCAATCTTCCAATTATTACTTATCTCAGGTATTTCTTTGATATCTGGGATATTTGTATTTTGCTTATTAATTATAGATTGAGCAAAATCTATTCTATACTTAGCAATATCAGGGTAGTATATATTATCAATAGTTTGCCCGGTATAGATTGAATAATTAATTTCTTTGCCAGATGTATCAAGAACCTTTAATGTTATTGCAGATATTTTTCCATTTTTTATAGTTACCATAGCTTCTTCCTGACCATTTTTAGTTATTTGTGATTTACCTGTAAAAGTTCCATCTTTATAAGGACTTTTTACAGTAGTAGGTGTTGGCTGTGGATTGCCACTTTTACTCTCCTGTATTGATTTTTCTTGATTTGAGGATTTATTATATGTACATCCAACAAATGAGTTTAAACAAAGTAGTGTTATCAAAGCAAGTAAGCTAAAACGGTTTTTCATAAAATTTCCTCCTAAATTTAAATAATCCAATATTAGTAATTCCCAACAAATCAAAAATTATGTATTAAATCTAATATTTATATAAAAAATATAAAAATTCCTAATTTATATATGAATTTTAAAAATATAGTAAGATTTTTGTAATTTATCTGTCAAAATCCTTGTTTAATGTCGAAAGTTATGTATAATAAATAATGTAAATTTATTTACATAATATGTTTACATGAATACGAGTCAAAGTTGAAAATACGTTAAAAGTGTAGGCACTTTGGTGAAAAAAGGAGGTCTATCAAGATTATAAAAATTAATTTTGATAGTTGTGTTTATGGCGAAAAAAGAGTTAAAGAAAGAGATTGGTCTCTTTACAGCTACAGCCCTTGTTATTAGCAATATGGTTGGAGCAGGAATACTTATGTTACCAACTACACTTGCACAAGTTGCGGGTCCAGGTGCTACAATTATAGCTTGGATATTAACAGGTATAGGAGCACTTATAATGGCTCTTACGTTTGCTAACCTTGGATCTAAAATTCCGAAAAATGGTGGAGCTTATGAATATTCTAGAATGGCATATGGAAATTTTGGTGGATTTTTAACTGCATGGCTTTATTGGAATGGATCATGGATAGGTAATGCATCAATGTATATAGTTGCAACAACATATTTAGGACAAGTATTTCCATCATTATTAAATAATTCAATAGTAAGTTTTATCTTTGCATCAGCTCTTTTATGGATATGCACATATATAAATATTAGAGGAACTAAATTTGCAGGAAGAATAACAGCCGGACTTACTGTGTTTAAGATATTGTTATTTGGTAGTTTTGTAGTAATAGGATTTATGGGGTTCGATAAGGCTAATTTAATGCCTATGTTCCCAGCAGGTAAGGGTTTAAGTACTGTTCCTATTGCAGCAGGAGTTACATTATGGGCATTTATGGGACTTGAAACTGCAGCTGTTACTGGTGGCGAAATCAAGAATCCAGAAAAAAATATAAAAAGAAGTACAATACTTGGAATGTTAATAAGTGCATTTTTATATCTTGTAATTAGTATTTCTGCTATGGGGGCTATGAGTCAGACAGAATTAGCTAATAGTACAGCACCTATTACAGATATTATTTCAAAAGTATTAAACGTAGGGAATTTAACAATTATAAGTGTATTTATTGCTATTAGTGTTATAGGTACATCTTTAGGTTGGCTTTTATCTACAGCAAGAGTAAGTTTTGCAGCTGGGGAAGATGGAGTTTTTCCTAAAATATTTGCTAAAATTCATCCAAAGTATGGTACACCTTATATGTCACTTATCATTAGTTCTGTAATGGTTAATATAATACTTATTATGAATTTTACAGAAGGGCTTTCGGGAGCTTATAGTTTTATAGTTTTACTTGCTACATTAAGCTATTTACCAGTATATGGATTCACAGCTATTGCTGAAATAATTCTTATGTCAAAAGGTAAAAGAAGAGCAAGTGTTAAGAATTATACTTTATTAGTAGTAAGAGCTTTGATTGCATTTGCGTTCTCTATTTGGGGAATTATTTCTTCAGGAGCACAAACAGTTATGTATGGATTCATTCTTATTATGATTGCAGTTCCTGTATATGCATATATGAAAATTAAAGGTGGATTAAATAATTCAAATAATGAGCTTGAAGAAGAAGTAGAAATTTAGATAAATTTTTAGACTTACCTTAATTTGATTGATTTATTAGATAATAGTTTATATAATTATTTTATAGTAAAAAATGAAATTTAAGGCTAAAAAAATAGTAGCTTTTAATTTAGTTTAAAATGAGGTGTAAAGTAGGATGAATCTACAAGAGCTAGAAGAAATGTTAGTTGAACTTAAATTGAAAAAAAGAAGTTTGATTTTAGCGGATGAAAACACTTTTACATTAGATAAGGAAATTAAAAAGCTTGAAGATGAAATAAAAATTGAAAAGAATAAAAATTGAAAATTAGAACCTAGAAAAAATTTTTCTAGGTTCTTTTTTTGGTATTTTTTCATACTGAGTAACGTAATATTTTAATGGGAAAGTATTTATTAGATAGCTTTTGCATAATTTATAAAAGTGAATACAAGATAAAAATTATTTTATATTGATAAAAATTTAGATTAATTTAAAAATTTAGGTTTATGTTTAGTAAAAGTATTGATTTGAAATTAATAATATTAAACGATTTAATTTATTATTTTATGAAAAATTATTTAATTAAACATTTTTTAGGATATAAGAGTTTAATTGTTAATATTTATTTATATAGCATATTTTTATGTATTTGCTATAGGGAGGATTTAGTATGAGGAATTTTACGGATTTAGATATTTATTTGTTTCATGAGGGAAAACATTTTAATTGTTATGACTTTATGGGAGCAATTGTTAGAAGTGAAAATGGACGAAGAGGAGTTAGGTTTACAACTTGGGCACCTAATGCAAAAAATATTTATGTAGTTGGAGATTTTAGTTCTTGGCTACCTAATGAAAGTTTTAAATTTAATAGAGTTAGTGATATGGGGATTTGGAGTATTTTTATACCAGGAATTAAGCCAGCAACTAAATATAAGTTTGCAATTGAGGATTTTTCTGGAAATATAGTTTTGAAATCTGACCCTTATGGAAGAGCTAATGAATTTAGACCCAATACAGCATCTGTTATTGTGAATAAAAATATGTATAGGTGGAGAGATGCTAGATGGTTAGAAAAAAGAGAGTCTACTAACATAAAAGAAAATCCTATGAATATATATGAACTTCATTTAGGATCATGGAAAACAGGTGATGATGGTAGATTTTTAACATATAGAGAGATAAAACATATTTTACCAAAGTATATAAAAGAGATGGGTTACACCCATGTAGAATTTATGCCTATTATGGAGCATCCTTTAGATAATTCTTGGGGATATCAGGTTACTGGTTTTTATGCTGCTACTAGTAGATTTGGAAATGCAAATGGTCTTAAGGAGTTAATTGATGAGCTTCACAGGAATGATATAGGTGTTATTCTTGATTGGGTTCCAGGTCATTTTTGCAAAGATTCTCATGGATTATATAAATTTGATGGAACTGCAACTTATGAATATGCAGAAGGATGGAAGGCTGAAAATAAAGGTTGGGGAACCTGTAATTTTGATTTAGGTAGACCGGAGGTTAAAAGCTTTTTAATTTCTAATGCTTTATATTGGCTTAAAGAATATCATTTTGATGGACTTAGAGTTGATGCTGTTGCTAATATGATTTATTTGAATTATGGACGACCAGAGAATGAGTGGAAATACAACGCAGATGGTTCAACACATAATATTGATGGAGTGGAATTTGTAAAATTACTTAATCAAGCTATATTTGATAATTTTTCAAATGTTATTATGGCAGCAGAAGAGTCTACATCTTGGCAAAAAGTTTCTCATCCAGTTGAGACTGGTGGACTTGGGTTTAATTACAAATGGGATATGGGCTGGATGAATGATACTTTAGATTATTGTGAATCAGATCCAGTTTATAGAAAGTACAAACATAATGATATGACATTCTCTATGATGTACAATTATTCGGAAAGTTTTATTTTACCAATATCTCATGATGAGGTTGTTCATGGAAAGAAATCATTACTTGATAAAATGCCAGGTGATTATTGGAATAAGTTTGCAGGACTTAGAGTTTTTGCTTCTTATATGATGGGACATCCAGGTAAAAAGCTGAATTTTATGGGAGCTGAGATAGGACAGTTTATTGAGTGGAGAGAGTATGAAGAACTTGAGTGGAAACTTTTAACTTATCCAATACATTCAGGTATTAATTCTTTTTACAAAGATTTAAATCATTTTTATAAAGAAAATCCAGCTTTATGGGAGCGAGATCATTTAGAAAATGGATTTAATTGGATAGATGCAGATAATAGAGAACAGAGTATATTTATTTTTATGAGAAAAGGTCATAATGTTTTTGAAAATACATTAGTTTTTATATGTAATTTTACGTCTAATTATTATGAAAACTTTAGAGTTGGTGTACCATTTTATGGAACTTATGTACAAGCTTTCAATACGGATGAGATGAAATACGGTGGTTCAGGAAAAGTTGTAGAGGGAGAAATAGAGGCTGAGAGTATGCCGTATCATAGTGAGCCATATTCTGTTAATGTAAGTATTCCACCAATGGCAACGTTGGTAATAAAAATAAATGAAATAAAAAATGTAGAGAAAAAAGAAAGTGATGAGAAAAAAATCAAACAAGTTAATTAAAAAATTTTTAAGGGCTTATAGGAATAAAAAATAGATAGGTTATATATTATTAGGATTTAGGGGGATTTTTATGAAAATTTTATTTGTTGCATCTGAGGCACATCCATTTATTAAAACAGGGGGACTTGGAGATGTTATGGGAGCTTTACCAAAGACACTTGCAGATGCCGGTGATGATGTTAGGGTTATTATTCCAAAATATAAGGGAATTAAAAAGCAATATACTTCTGATATGAATTATTTAACTAGTTTTGCTGTAAATGTTGGGTGGAGAAAACAACATTGTGGGATATTTGAGTTAAAACATGATAATGTTATTTATTATTTTATAGATAATGAATTTTATTTTAAAAGAGATGGGTTATATGGATATTTTGATGATGGCGAAAGATTTGCTTATTTTGATAGAGCAGTTTTAGATGTTTTAAAAGTTTTAGATTGGTGTCCTGATGTTTTACATTGTAATGATTGGCAATGTGGTATGATTCCAGCTCTTCATAAACTTGAGTATAAAAATGATGCGGATGGTTTTTATTCTAATATGAAAACTATAATTTCTATTCATAATTTATTGTTCCAAGGAAATTTTGATAAAAATATTTTGCCAGAATTATTTGGATATACACTAGAGCAATTTGATAATGGAAATATGGAACTTTATGGTGCGGCAAGTTTTATGAAGGCAGGGCTTGTTTTTGCAGATAAGATAGGAACAGTTAGTAATACTTATGCAGAAGAAATAAAGAGTACGTGGTATGGTGAAAATTTAGATGGGGTTTTAAGAGAAAGAAGTAAAGATGTTTTAGGAATATTAAATGGAATAGATTATGATGAATATAATCCTAAGACAGATTCATTTATAGATAGTAATTTTGATGTTAGTTCATTTACTGATGAAAAAAGAGAAAATAAAATGAAGTTGCAAAAGGAACTTGGCTTACCTGTTCGAGGTGATGTGCCTATGATTTCTATTGTTTCAAGACTTACAAATCAAAAAGGTATTGATTTGATAATTAATTGTGCTGACAGACTTTTAAGACAAGATGTTCAGCTTGTTATTTTAGGTACTGGAGATTATGGATATGAGGAGCATTTTAAGGGACTTGGATATCGCTACAATGATAAAGTAAGCGCAAATATCTGTTTTGATAATGCTTTGGCTCATAAAATTTATGCTTCTTCAGATATGTTCCTTATGCCTTCTGCTTTTGAGCCTTGTGGGCTTGGGCAGCTTATAGCTTTAAGATATGGAACTATACCAATAGTTAGAGAAACAGGGGGATTAAAAGACACAATATCGCCTTATAATAAATATGATATAACAGGGAATGGTTTTAGTTTTGCTAATTATAGCACTAAAGAGCTAATTGATGCTACTGAAGAGGCTATAAAAACTTTCTATAGAAAGGATGAATGGCAAACTTTAGTTAGAAATGCCATGAATTCAGAAAATAGTTGGGAGAAATCAGCAAAAGTTTATAGAAACCTTTATGAAAGAATAACTAAGTAATAGTTGTTTAGTAATTTTAGGAGGATTTCGAGTGCTAGCTATAAATAAAGAAAAGTTCAAAAATGATTATAAGAAAAAATATTTAGAGCTTTATGGCGAGGAATTAAAAAATAGTAATGATTTGTATAGATACGAGACATTAGGATGTTTAATTAGAGATTATGTAGCTAATTCTTGGGTAGATACAAATAAAAGATATAACGAAGAGGGTGTAAAACAAGTTTATTACTTTTCAATGGAGTTTTTAATGGGAAGACTTCTTGGAGATGCTCTTTTAAATCTTGGAATTAGAGATGTATGTAGGGATGCACTTGCAGAGCTAGGTATAAATTTAAATGATTTAGAAGAATTTGAAAGTGATCAAGGTCTTGGGAATGGAGGACTTGGTAGACTTGCAGCTTGTTTTTTAGATTCTATGGCATCACTTAATATACCAGGACATGGTTGTGGTATTAGATATAAGTATGGTTTTTTTGAACAAAAGATAATAGACAATACCCAAATAGAAGTTCCAGATAATTGGCTTCGTGAGGGGAATGTTTGGGAGGTTAGGAAATCAGATAAAGCAGAAATTGTTAAATTTGGTGGAGAAGTTAAGACAGAGAACATTAATGGTAGAGATGTATTTACTCATATAAATTATGAGCCGGTTCTAGCTGTACCTTATGATACTCCTGTTGTGGGATATGAGAATGATGTAGTTAACACATTAAGACTTTGGAGTGCTGAAACTGTTAATAATGAATTTGATTTTTCATCTTTTAGTAGGGGAGAATTTTTAAAGGCTATAGAATATAAAAATTCTGTTGAGGCTATTTCACAAGTTTTATATCCAGACGATTCTGTTTATCAAGGAAAATTATTGAGGTTAAAGCAAGAATATTTCTTTGTATCAGCTGGTATACAGGGAATTATAAGACATTTTAAAAAGCTTGGTGGAAATGTTGAAAATTTAGATGAAAAAATTGCGATTCATGTTAATGATACACATCCTGCTCTTGCTATTCCAGAGCTTATGAGAATTTTAGTTGATGAAGAGGAGCTTCCTTGGGAGGTTGCTTGGAGAATTACTAATAATACTGTTGCGTATACGAATCATACAATTTTGTCAGAGGCGCTTGAAAAATGGCCAATTGACATGTTTAAGAAGTTACTTCCAAGAATTTATATGATTGTTGAAGAAATTAATGAAAGATTCTGTGGAGAACTTTGGGGTAAGTACACAGGACAATGGGATAAAATTTCTAACATGGCTATCATAGTTGATGGTTATATTAGAATGGCTAATCTTTGTATTGTTGGTGGACATAGCGTAAATGGAGTTGCAAAGCTTCATACTGAAATTCTTAAAAAGCAAGAAATGAGTGATTTCTATTATATGTATCCAAAGAAATTTAATAATAAAACAAATGGTATAACTCACAGAAGATGGCTTTTAAAGTCAAATCCAGAGCTTACGAGTTTGCTGAAGGAAACTATAGGAACATCATTTATTAAGCATCCAACAGATATGATTGATTTTAAAAAGTATGCAGATGATAGAGCAGTTCAAGAAAGACTAGCACAAATTAAGCTAGATAATAAGAAGAAGCTTGCAAAAGTTATTCAAGATACGAAGGGTATAATTGTAGACCCAAATTCTATTTTTGATGTACAGGTTAAAAGAATACATGCATATAAGAGACAATCTCTTAACTGCTTGAAGATAATGCATCTGTATAATGAACTTTTAGAAAATCCAAATAAAGATATGGTGCCAAGAACATTTATATTTGGCGGTAAGGCAGCACCTGCATACCATTTAGCTAAAAATACAATTGAGCTTATAAGTAGACTTGGTGACAAGATAAACAATGATTCAAGAATTAATGGAAAAATAAAAGTTGTTCTTTTAGATAACTATAGAGTATCACTTGCTGAAAAAATAATTCCTGCAACTGATTTAAGTGAACAAATTTCAACAACTACTAAAGAGGCATCAGGAACATCGAATATGAAGTTTATGATGAATGGAGCAATAACTATTGCTACTTTAGATGGGGCAAATGTAGAGATTAGAGATGAGGTTGGAGATGATAATATAATAATATTTGGTATGTCAGAAGAAGAGGTTCTTAGTTACTATAGAAATGGTGGGTATTCAGCGTATGAGTACTATAAAAATGACTATAGAATACAAAGAGTTATTGAAGATTTAAGAAATGGGAAGTATGTCACAGATCCTGAAAGATTTAAGGATATATATCAAAATCTTATAACTTATAATGATGAATTCTTTGTATTAAAAGATTTTTCTTCATATATTGATGCAAGTAATAGAGCTGATAATATATATATAGATGTTCATAGATGGCAAAAGATGTGTGCTATAAACATAGCTCATTCAGGAATTTTTTCATCTGATAGAACAATAGCAGAATATGCAACTGGTATTTGGGGCTCAGATACTATGTATAAAAACTTATAGTATTAATTAAAAGAAAGGATAGAAACTAAATGAATAATTTTTATATGATTCATAATTCACAAGATAAGTTTTATAGAAATCCTTTCGGTGCAGTTAAGCAAGGTGAAAAAGTAAGAATAGATATAGAACTTGAGCATGACGCACAGGTGTATTTAAATCTAATAAACTTTGATGGAACAAAAGAAAGCGTATGGATGGAGAGAGACAACGAAAAAAGTAGCTGGAAGAAAAATTTTTATAAAGCTTTTATAGATACAAAAGATAAAATAGGTCTTATTAATTACTACTTTACTATAAAAAAAGAAGATTATCAGATTTTTTATGGTAATAATAATGAATCCCTTGGAGGAGAGGGACAGATATATGAATATAATCCTAGAGAATATCAAATTACAGTATATAATGAGTTTTCTATACCTAGCTGGTATAAGGAAGGAATTATATATCAAATTTTTGTAGATAGATTTTACAATGGTAATGAAGATGGAAAAGTTACTAATCCAAAAAAAAATAGCTTTATATATTCATCGTGGAAAGATGAGCCTTTATATATAAAGGACTCGAAAGGAAGAATAGTAAGGTGGGATTTTTATGGTGGTAATTTAAAAGGTGTACTAAAAAAACTTGATTATATAAAATCTCTAGGTGTTACTATAATATATTTTAATCCTATATTTAAAGCTAAAAGTTGTCACAAATATGATACAGCAGATTATCAAGAAATTGATGAAATGTTTGGGACAAATGAAGAGTTTGTAGAGTTATGCGAAGAAGCAAATAAACTGGGCATAAAAATAATTTTAGATGGAGTATTTAGCCATACTGGGGATGATAGTAAATATTTTAATAAATATAATACCTATGATTCTTTAGGTGCATATCAATCAATTGAGTCACCATACTTTGAATGGTATAGATTTTATAATTATCCAGATTCATATGAGTGCTGGTGGGGAATAGATAACCAGCCTAATATTGATGAAATGAATGAAAGTTATTTAGACTATATTATAAGAGATGAAAGTTCAGTTATATCTAAATGGTTGAAATTCGGAGCAAGTGGGTGGCGACTTGATGTAGCTGATGAACTTCCAGATGAGTTTATAAAGATGATAAAAGAAAGAATGAAATCAGAAAATAAGGAATATGTTTTAGTTGGTGAAGTTTGGGAAGATGCCTCAAATAAAATGAGTTATGGCCAAAGAAGAGAGTATCTATTTGGAAAATCACTAGATTCTATTACAAACTATCCTTTAAAGGATTCTATAATTTCATTTGCTAGACGAGAAATAAATGCTATTGATTTATCAAGAAAAATTATGAGTCTTTATGAAAATTATCCCAAAGAAAGTTTTTATTCAACAATGAATATGTTAGGAAATCATGATACAGAAAGAGTACTAACGATGCTTGGGGAAGATATAAAAAAATTTAAAATAGCGACAGCTGTTCAAATGATTATGCCAGGAGTTCCATTAATATACTATGGAGATGAAGCGGGTGTTACTGGTGGTAAAGATCCAAGTAATAGAAAGCCTTTTCCATGGGGGAATATAAATGAAGAGGTTTATAAATGGTATAAAGAGTTAGCTTTCATAAGAACAACAGAAGAGGTAGTAAAAAAGGGCGATTTTAAAATTCATAATGTAAATGTGAATGTATTTTGTTTTGAGAGGTATATAGAAAACAAAAAAGTTATACTAATAGCAAATCAATCAGATTATGAAAAATATATAAAAATAGAAGGATTGTTTGGTGATTATAAAAATTATTTAAATCCTTTTGAAGTATATCATTTCGAAAATAATTTGGTAGAATTAAAAATCCTTCCAAACCAATGTAAAATACTTATGAATTTATAGAGTAATAGGTGAATATATATAATTAATAGAATTTGTGCAATTGATTACTTAATTGTACAAATTCTTTTTTTGCAAAAAATTAACGTTAAAAATTTTTGAACGGTAATTTTTTAAGTTATTAGAACATATTTATCATTTAGGAGGTGGTTGTTGTGATAAGAACTGTAGTTTGTGAAAAAGAGGGGTGTACAGGAAACAGTTTCTATATAGAAAGCAAAAATCATAGTTTATCAATACTATGCACAAAGTGTGAAAGCTCATATGAACATGATTATAGCGAGCATAGTTTTACATTATTATCGAATTGTTCTTCTTGTAAATCAGATAAGTTTAAAGTTTTCAAGGATACTGAGACCGGCACAATATATGCTAAATGTGTGAAGTGTGGTAATCCTCCAGAAAAGATATGTATAGACATTGATGGTAATCAAATTTCTTATAATGAGAAAATTTTATTAGACATAAAAGACATAGTAGGAAGACTTGAACAAAATATGATGAACTTAGAAGTTAAATTTGAAAATTTAGAAAGTAATCAGGCAACATCAGAAATGTCGCTTGGCTATATCATGAAATTTTTAACGGAAAGAGATTAAAACATAAGTTTTACAAAGCTAGGTAGAAAGGGGAAAAGAATTTTTATGAGTAAAAAAGAAATTGTAGCAATGATACTAGCGGGAGGACAGGGATCAAGACTTGGAGTCCTAACTAAAAAGCTAGCAAAGCCAGCAGTTCCTTTTGGGGGGAAATACAGAATAATAGACTTTCCATTAAGTAACTGTTCAAATTCAGGTATATATACAGTAGGAGTATTGACACAATATAGTCCGATGGAACTTCACACACATATTGGAATAGGAAGTTCATGGGATTTAGATAGAAGAGATGGAGGCGTTAGTATACTTCCACCATATCAAGGTGAAAAAGGTGCAGATTGGTATTCAGGAACAGCTAATGCAATATATCAAAATATACCATATATAGATAGCTATAATCCAGAATATGTTTTAATCTTGTCAGGTGACCATATATATAAGATGGATTATGAAAAAATGTTAGAGTTTCATAAAGAGAAAGAAGCAGCAGCGACAATAGCAGTACTAGAAGTTCCTATGGAAGAAGCAAGTAGATTTGGAATAATGAATACTAATGATGATGCAACAATTTATGAGTTTGAGGAAAAGCCTAAGAATCCTAAAAGTAATAATGCATCAATGGGAATATATATTTTTAACTGGAAAGCATTAAGAAAGTATTTAATAGAAGATGAAGCCGATAGCATATCAAGTAATGATTTTGGTAAAAACATAATACCTAACATGCTTAAAAATGAAGAGAAAATGGTAGCATATCCATTCAAAGGATATTGGAAAGATGTTGGAACTATAGAAAGCTTATGGGAAGCTAATATGGATTTATTAGATAAAAATTGCGAGCTTGGATTATATGATGAAGATTGGAAAATATGTTCGGTTAATACAATGGCACCACCACAATATATAGGTAAAGAAGCAGTGGTTAGAAATTCACTAATAGTTGAAGGGTGCGAAGTAGAGGGCGTTGTAGAAAACTCAATATTATTCCAAGGTGTTAAGGTTGAAAAAGGAGCAGTGGTTAGAAATTCTGTGATAATGCCTAACACAAGGATAAACGCAAGTTGTAGAGTAGAAAAAGCTATTATTGGAAGCGAAGTAACTCTTGGTAGAGAAGTTGTAGTTGGAAATGGTGAAAAGATAACAGTAATAGGATCTAAAGAAGAAATAAAAGAAGGAACTTTAGTTGATTAAAAAGTAAGAGTAGAAAGGGTGGAGTTAGAGTATGAAAAATTGTGTAGGGATAATAAACCTAGATGAAAAAGAGAATAGAATGGGAGAACTTGTTAGAAATAGACCGCTAGCAGCAGTTCCAATAGCAGGAAGATATAGAGTTATAGATTTCATGCTATCTAATATGACAAATGCAGGTATTGAGAGTATAGGAATATTTGCAAAAAATAAATCAAGATCGTTAATGGATCATATTTCAAATGGTAAGCCTTGGGATTTAAATAGAAAAAGAGATGGCCTTAGAGTATTTAATTTTGCAGATAAAGACCCATCATATGATGATGTTCATGGATTTTGTGATAACTTAGAATTTGCAAAATTAAGTAAAAAAGAATATGTTTTACTTGCACCTTCATATATGATTGCAAATATTGATTTTAATGAAGTTATGAAAACACATAGAAAGAATAATGATGATATAACTATTGTATATAAAGGAATAGAAGATGCAAAAACAAACTTTTTAGGATGCGATGTTTTAAATATAAGTAATACAGGAAAAGTTTTAAGTGTAGGAGAAAATATAGGTTCAGATAAAAAAGCTAATATAAATATGGAAATGTATCTAATGAGAACAGATTTATTTATAGACATTGTCTATGCATGTATAAAGAATGGAAACATTAGAAAAGTTAAAAATTATATTAAATATAATACAGAGAATTTAAAAGTGGGAAGCTATAAATTTGAAGGATACTTAACATGTGTAAATTCATTGGATAGTTATTTTAAAATGAATAAAGACATTTTAGATAAAACTGTAACAAAAGAGTTATTTTATGGAGATAGACCAATATACACTAAAACAAAAGATGAGTCAGGAACAAAATATGGAGAAAAAAGTAAAGTTGTTAACTCTATAATAGCTAATGGTTCATTTATAGAAGGTACAGTAGAAAATTGTGTAATTTCAAGACGAGTATATATTGGAGAAAATACAGTACTTAAAAATTGTGTTATACTTCAAAACACAAAAATAGGTGATAGTGTAAAAATGGAAAATGTTATAACTGATAAAAATGTGACTATACGAGATGGAGAAATTCTTAAAGGAGATAATGCAACGCCTCTTATAATAAAGAAAAAATATAAAATATAATAGAAGAGGATATAATTGTTAAAAAATAAACAAAATTATATTGAAATTATTTTAAAATACTACCTACATCTGTATAATTGGATATAGTTTTAAGATGAGGGGTAGATATATGAAACTAACTAAAAAGAGAGTAATAAATATAATAATTTTAGCTGCATGGATGATTTTTATATTTTATATGTCAGGAAAAACAGCTGATGCATCAACAAAAGACAGTGATTTTATTATTAACATTATAAATAATTTAGGATTAAATCTTAGTAATAATTTTGGTGAATTTGCTTCAGTTATAGTAAGAAAAGGTGGACATCTTACAGAGTACATGATATTAAGTTTATTGATACACAATGTATTAAGTGACTATATAGAAATTAAAAAAAATATAATGATATATTCTTTAATAGGTGTATTTTTATATGCATGTTCAGATGAATTGCACCAGATGTTTGTACCAGGAAGAGCTGGAAGATTTACAGATGTTTTAATAGATACTATAGGTGGAACTATAGGAATGTTTGTAGTGAGGATATATTATAAAATAAAAAATCAAAAACTTTATAATTAAATTCAAAAGTCGTAGCATTTTTCTACGACTTTTTTATTTTAATTAATGTTATTTAAATTATGAAAATGTATAAAACATGAAATAATTTAGTGAAATTTAATTTGATTTAAAATAAGCAAATAATTGGTTTCTTTTTGTTCAAAAAGTACACAGAAAGTTTTAAAAGAAAATGAAAAAATATATTACAATTTATGTTAATTCATGATAAAATTTAAAACAAGAAAAGAAAAACATGTGTTTTTCACAAGAGGACAAGTTGGTGAAAAGAATAAATTTTAGGGGGGAATACAATGTCAGTTAATCAAACAAAGCCGGTAAAGAAAAAAGGTATTTTAAATTTTATTGAACGAGTTGGTAATGCGTTACCGCATCCAGCAACAATCTTCGTTATATTATGTGCAATTATAATGGTAGTATCACACATAATGGCTGAAATGGGGGTTTCAGTTACTTATGAGGGATTAAATAGATCAACGAACGAAATAGAAACAATGACAGTTACAGTTACAAGTCTTCTTTCAAGAGAAGGAATTATAGGAATGTTAGAGGGTGCTTTAGTTAACTTTACAAGTTTTGCACCGCTAGGAACAGTTTTAGTAGCTATGCTTGGAGTTGGGGTAGCAGAAGGAACTGGGTTAATAGGAACAGCACTTAAAAAATTAGTTTTAAGTACACCTAAAACACTTATAACAGTAGTAGTAGTTTTAGCAGGTGTTGTATCTAACATGGCATCTGATGCAGGTTATGTTGTACTAATACCTCTTGGTGCAATGATATTCTTAAGTATGGGAAGACATCCAATCGCAGGACTTGCAGCAGCATTTGCAGGGGTTTCAGGTGGATTTAGTGCTAACTTAATGGTTGGACCAACAGATGCACTACTTGCAGGAATTTCAAAAGAAGCAGCAAAAATAGGAAGTGCAACAGCAACAGTAGAAGTTGCAGATAACTGGTTCTTTTTAATAGTATCAACATTCTTAATTGCAATAGTAGGTACATTAGTAACAGAAAAAATAGTTGAGCCAAGACTTGGAGAATATAAAGGTAAAGCTAAAGTTGATAAAAATATGGATATTACAGATAAAGAAAAGAGAGGGCTTAAATTTGCAGGAGTTGCAAGTATATTAGTTGCAATAGTTCTTGGAATAGCTACAATACCTCAAAATGCAATATTAAGAAATGCAGAAACAGGATCATTAGTAGAAAAAGCACCATTTATGAATTCAATAGTAATAATTATAGCTATAGTGTTCTTAGTTTTAGGAGTTGCTTATGGAATAGGAGCAGGTTCGATAAAGAATGATAAAGATGTAATAAAAGAAATGAGTAAAACAATGTCTACAATGGGTGGATATTTAGTATTAGTATTCTTTGCATCTCAATTTGTAGCATACTTTGCACAATCAAATGTTGGAACAGTTATAGCTGTAAAAGGTGCAGATTTCTTAAAAGCAGCTAATATAGGAGGAATTCCGTTAATATTAGGATTCATTCTAGTAACAGCATTTATAAACTTATTTATGGGTTCAGCTTCGGCTAAATGGGCAATTATGGCTCCGATTTTTATACCAATGCTTATGGAAATGGGATTTGCACCAGAATTTACACAAATGGCTTATAGAATAGGAGATTCATCAACAAATATAATCTCACCTCTTATGACATACTTTGCGTTGATAGTATCATTTGCAGAAAAGTATGATGAAGAATCAGGAATAGGAACAATGATATCAACAATGGTTCCATATTCGATAACATTCTTACTAAGTTGGTCAGTATTATTAATTATATGGATGGTATTTAGCTTACCATTGGGACCAGGCGGTTCAATATTTATGTAAAAATTTATTCAAAGAGTTTAAGAGTTAAAAATCTTAAACTCTTTTTTTATATCAAATGAAGAAAAAAGAAAAATTATCAAAAGGATAATATAA
>JBOGAY010000050.1:0-11268 GCA_051655925.1 Sarcina sp.
CTATCTTTTTGCTGCATCATACATCCACAAATAGCAATTACTAAGTTTGGATTTTTAGCTTTTAATCTTTTAAGTTCTCCTAAATTACCTACAACTTTATTCTCAGCGTTTTCTCTAATGCAGCAAGTATTAAATATTATTATATCTGCATCTTTTCGTTTTTCAGTATTTCTATAATTGAGATTTTTAAGCATACCTGCTAATTTTTCAGAATCTTCCTCATTCATTTGACATCCCCATGTTTCGATAAAGAAAAATTTTTGAGTTTGAGAGTTATCAATTATATCTTTAACTTCTATATTTTCCTTGAATTTAATATTCATAACCATTCACCCCATTAAAAGTTTATAAATAAATTTTACCTTCAAAGGATAATTTTTACAACATTTCAAAAGTTAATAATTAGTTATTAAACTTTAAATATCACCGAAGATATATTTATTTTGCCAGTTCTAGAAAAATAAAACAAGCCTGAATAACTCTTATAAAACATGCACAGTGAATATTAAAAAAAGCACTAAAAATTCAGTGCTTTTTATATTTCATAGAATGATGTTTTTTCAAATGTCTCAAAGCCTAAACCTTCATATAATTTACATGCAATTAAATTATCAGATTTAACTTTTATATAAATTTCTTTAAGTCCAAAATGTTTAGCTTTATAAAGAAGAAACTTTAAAAGAGTTGTACCAATTCCTTTTCCTTGATGAAGAGGCTTAATACAAAAATTAGATATTGTATATTTGTTATCTAAAAAAAGAATTTGACCATATCCCAAATATTCACTATCTTTTTTTATAAAATATGATAGTTCTGGTATATAACATTTTCTTCCCATCTCATATCTAACATCACGTACTCTAAGAGGTGTTCTTTTATTAGAAAAGAAAGCTGCATTTTGCAAATCACATCTTATACCTTCATTTTTTGCTTTTTCTAAATTTTCAAACTTAAACCCCTTAAACTTTTCTCCAAAATTTAAGGTATCATCTAACAACATTTTCATAAATTTATTTGATGATTTTTCAGTACAGCCAAGTTTCGAAATTATATTATCTTGTTCAGTTTGACTCGAAATATAAATAAAATCTTTCTTTGAATATTTTTGTCCAAATATTTTCTTTGTATTTTTGTTATTAATATCAAATATATCTATAATTTCAAACTTATCGTTCATTCTATCAGCTTTCCAAAGCATTTTTTCACCATTAGAGTATTCTACATGAAAGAAGATATGTTGGTCTATAAATATATTTTTTATAAATCCTATTAAATCAGTTCCAAGTGAACTTTTTAAATCTTTACGAAAATTAAAAAAGTCTAGAATGTTAAGTAAATTTATTTCCATAATACACCTCAAAATGACTATTACAAGAAATATTTTACATTAATTCTAGACTTTATTCAATAATCTACTAGTTATTTTTTAAGATTGATATTACTTCCTGAATTATATAATCTGGAGTTGATGCACCTGCTGTAACTCCAACTATACTACAATCATAATTTATCATTTCATCTGTTAAATCACTAGCATTTTCTATATGATATGTTTTTTGGCAATTCTTTTTACAAATTTCAAATAGTTTAGTTGTATTTGAACTGCTTTTACCGCCAATAACTATAACCATATCTGCATTTTTTGAAACTTCCTGTGCACTACTTTGTCTTTCATCTGTAGCAGCACAGATAGTGTTGAACGCAAGAATTTCTTTACTTTGAGAAGCTATTCGTGCTATTACTGTTTCCCAATTAGCTTTTTTTTCAGTAGTTTGTGATACAACACAAACTTTCCTTGGAAATTTTCTATCTATATCATTTATATTTGTTATTATTGCAGAATCACCACACCAACCATTAATACCTATAACTTCAGGGTGATTTTCATCTCCTAAAATAACAATTTGATAACCTTTTGCATGATACTCTTTGACCTTCTTATGAATATTAGTAACATAAGGACAAGTAGCATTATTCACAGTAAGACCCTTACTATTAAGTGTTGTTAATACATTTTCCTTAACTCCGTGCGATCTTATAACCACTACATCATTTTCCTCTAACTTATTTATATCATCTAAGCTTATAGCTGATATTTCTTTTGATTCTAAGTCATTAACTACATCTTTATTATGTATTAATGGCCCTAAAGTATAAATTTTTTGTCTCTTTTTCTCTCTTGCCTTTATACTTTCATCTACAGCTAGTTTTACTCCAAAACAAAAACCTGCATTTTCAGCTAATATAACTTTTCTTGTCATTGCTTATTCCTCCAAACCATTATTTAATGTTTTTTAGAATTTCTGATACAACACCTTCTATAGTTAAATAAGTAGTATCTACTTCAATAGCATCATCTGCTTTTCTTAGAGGATCTACTTCTCTAGTTGAATCATACTCATCTCTTTTTATTATATCTTCTAATATTTCATTGTAATCTACTTTAAGACCTTTCTCTACAAGCTCTTTATATCTTCTATTTGCTCTTTCATCTGCACTAGCAACTAAAAAGAATTTGTAAGGAGCTTCTTTTAGAACAACAGTTCCAATATCTCTTCCATCCATAATAACATTATATTTATTTGACATAGCTCTCATAAGTTCAACAAGTTTCACCCTAACTTCTCTAACAGAAGCATATTCTGAAACTCTTTTACTTATTTCAGGCATAGTTATTTTATCATTTATATTTTCTCCATTTAAGAATAATTCATCATTCTCAAAATAAATATCCATTGAATTTATTAATTCAAGAAGTTTATCTACATTTTTATAATCGATATCTGCTTCTAATGCTTTTAACGTAACAGCTCTATACATAGCCCCTGTATTTATGTACATCAAATCAAGCTTATCTGCTATTATTTTAGCGATTGTACTTTTCCCTACCCCAGCCGGGCCATCTATTGCTACACTTAATCTATTCAAATCATATACCTCATTTCAAATTTAATAATTATATATTATCTCCAGCTAAATAACCAGTAGACATTGCTATTTGGACACTATATCCCCCTGTAAAGGCATCAACATCTATTAATTCTCCAGCAAAAGAAACATTTTTTAATATTTTAGATTTCATAGTTGATGGATCTATTTCATCAACAGATACACCGCCTGAAGTTACAATAGCTTCATCTAAACTTCTTAAACCTTTGACTTCAAACATCATATTTTTTATAAAATTAACTAACTTTTTTCTTTCATCTTTAGTTATAGAGTGAACCATTTTTTCTCTATCTATATCTAGAGACTCTAAAATAAATGGTATTAATTGCATTGGGAAAAGCTTATTTAAAGAGTCCTTAAAAGGTTTATTCAGATTTACATTAAAATCTTTTTGAATTCTTAAATCTAAAGTTTTAATATCTAAAGAAGGTTTTAAATCTATAGATATTTTATACTTTCTATCCTCTTCTATAAACTTACTAGCTTTTAATACTATTGGTCCAGAAACACCATACATCATAAACTTCATTTCACCTTGTTCTTCATAAATAGTTTTTTCTTTAGAATCAGTAATATCAATAACTTTTAATGATACATTTCTAAGAGTTAATCCTAAAAGTTGTTTTAAATCTTCATGAATAAGTTCTATAGGCACCAATGAAGGTTTAAGTCTAGTTATTGTATGTCCAGCCTTTCTAAGTAATTCATGAACTTCTCCAGTTGAACCAGTTCTAGGATATGACTTCCCACCAGTACATATAATAAAATGATCTCCAGTTATTTTTTTCCCATCTTGTAATGTTACACTTTTAATTTCATTGCTTTCTAAATTTAATTTAGTCACTTTTGATTTTAACATAACATTAACTTTCGCTTCTTTTAATTTTTTATTAAATCCATGTATAATATCAGAAGATTTATCACTAACAGGGAATATTCTTCCGCCACGTTCATTTTTCAAAGCAATTCCTTGCTCTTCAAAAAAGTCTATTACTCTAGTATTATCATATGTATATAAAGCACTATATAAAAAATATGGATTTGCATATATATAATCAAAAAACTCACTAATATCTTTAGAGTTTGTTACATTACAACGACCTTTTCCTGTAATGAATAATTTTTTACCTATTTTTTCATTACCATCTAATAAAATTACATTATGATTTTCAGCAGCTTTTATAGCCGCCATCATTCCTGCCGGACCAGCTCCAATTACTATTACTTTAGCCAATATATCAGCTCCTAACTTTTATTTAAAACAAGTTTATATTAAACTTTTAAAATATTTTTGTCAAATAAATAAGCCGTTTATACAAGGTATAAACGGCTTATTATTAATGTTCTATATTATTTTTATTATAAGTATAAACATTATAATCTTTCCAGATTCCTTCTAAGTCTTCAAATGTATGAGTTATTTTTTCTTTTTCTCTCATCCCAATTGATATAACTAAAGCGTTAATTATACTTAAAGGTGCTACTAATGAATCTACAAATGAAGCCATATTACTTTGTGCTATTAATGTACAATCTGCATTTGTTGCAAGAGGTGAAATTAAACTATCTGTTATAGCTATTGCTTTTGCATCTCTACTTTTAGCAAAAGCAAGTGCATCTATTGTCTTTGTTGCATATCTTGGGAATCCAATCCCAATTACAACATCCCCTTTACCGATATTAATCATTTGTTCAAATATATCGCTCATTCCACTTGAAACTACTTTCACATTTTCAAGTATCAATCCTAAATAAAATCCTAGGAATTCAGCAAGTGCCATAGAACTTCTAAGACCTACTATATAAATTCTTTTAGCTTTAAATAAATCATCTACAACTTGTTCAAAGTCATTGTAGTTAATTTTTTCAAGCGTTGCTCTAATATTTTCTATATCAGCTTTTAAAACACCCTTTAAAGGATTATCTTCTCTTATAAAATCACTTGATAATTCTAATCTTTGAACTGTTGTAAGCTTGTTTTTAATTAGTTCCTGTAAAGATTTTTGTAGTTTTGGATATCCACTAAACCCAAGTTCTATAGCAAATCTAACTACTGTTGATTCACTAACACCTACACTAACTCCAAGTTTTGCAGCTGTCATAAAAGCAGCTCTATCATAATTTGTTAATATATATTCAGCTATTAACTTTTGACCTTTACTAAGTTTTGGAAACTTAGCTTGTATGACTTTCATTAAATCGTGACTATTTTCCATAAAAATTTCCTTCCTCATACTAAAATGCATTATCTTAATTTAATTCTATCATTTTAGTATTTAGTATTCAAGCCTTACTTTTTTTCTATAACTAGTAAACAAGGAGGATTATTAGGTCTATTTATGAACTCTTGATATAATACACCAAACTGTTTAGTATTTAAGTTTTTTGCAAGTTCCAGAATAGAATCTTTCTCCCTAGCACCTTCTTCATGCCCAGGATACATAGCTACAAACATCATTCCATTCTTCGATAACAAATCTAATCCAACTTCTATGCTCTCTAAAGTACTATCAGTTTTAGTTGTAATATGTTTATTAGCACCTGGCAGATATCCTAGATTATAAACAATACAATCTACTTTAAATTTAATGTATTTTGTAAAATTAGCATGGCTATCTAGAATAACATTTACATTTTTTATATTTTTCTCTTTATAATTATTTACTGCAATTTCTTGTATATCAAAACTATAGACAGTTTCAAATATATCTTTCAAAAAATCAGTATCATGTCCATTTCCAAGAGTAGCATCTATAACTACCTTATTTTCTGCTATTTTGTTATTAGCTATTATATTATGCATTATATTATTAAAACTATTTATGTAATTAAACATATTCTCACCTATCCATATCTATTATAAGTTATTTAAATAATCTATTTCATGTGGAGTCATATGTCTCCATTTCCCTTTTTCTAACTCATTTATATTCAATTTACCAATTGCAACTCTTTTAAGCGTTATAACCTTATGATTTAAAACTGAACACATTTTTCTAACTTGTCTATTCTTTCCTTCATGAATTCTTATTTCAACAAGACTAGCATCACTAAATACTTGTAATGTCTTAATTTTAGCATCGGATGTTATATAGCCACCAATATTTACTCCGTTTCTAAATTTATTCATTTCCTCTTCCGAGAATATCCCTTTAACTTTTGCTATATATGTTTTATCAATATTCTTTCTTGGATGAATTATTTTATTGTAAATATCCCCATCATTAGTTAAGAATAATAATCCAGAAGTGTCGTAATCTAATCTGCCTATAGGGTAAATTCTTTCTTGTACCTTAACCAAATCTAAAATAGTTTTTCTATCCTTTTCATCATTATTACTTGTTATATATCCCTCTGGCTTATTAAGCATTATATAAACTTTATTTTCCTCAAGTCTAATCACTTTATTATTAACCATTACTATATCTGTAACAGGATCTACTTTTGTTCCTAATTCATTTACAGCTATATCATTAACTTTTACAGCACCAGATAATATTATTTCTTCACATTTACGTCTAGATGCAACTCCACATCTTGCCATATATTTTTGTAATCTTTCGCTCATTTAAAAATCCTCCGCTAATTGTTTGCTATATTAATTCTAATTAATTAAAATACTTAATGCAAGTAATAATCTAATATTAAAAGATTTACTCAAAATACTACAATATGTATAATATAGTTAAGAGGTGATATTTTATGGGTTCAAGAACTAGAATGGTTGCACCAAGAAATACAGTAAATACTAAACAATTATATACATTTTATGTACTAAAAGAATTATCTAAAGGTGAGGAGATTTTTGGGAATAAAGTTTTGGAAGCTTTTAAGCTAGAATTTTCTCGTTCCCCACTTCCATTCCCAGTTTCTTCAAGTACAGTTTACGATACATTATATGCATTAGAAGAAAATGGTTTTGTAATTAGCAGTTGGCTAGGCGATCAATTTGTTAATAAACGTAGTAAAAAAGTTTATAGAATAACGGATGAAGGAATAAGATATTATAAAACTCATATAGCTGATTATGTAGATGCATTACATAAAAATAAAGCTACATTAGATATTTTAATTAATATGCTTACTAAGTAAAAAAGCACCATACTTAATTTCAAGTATGGTGCTTTTTTTATACTAATATAATGAAACTATCAAACTTTTTAGCTTTTAAATTTAATACTCTTTCTTCTGCATTTTTCTTTTCTGAAAAAGAACCAGTAATACATCTATAAATTATTTTGTTATTTTCTTTATAAACCTCTAGAAAACTTTCAAATCCACTATCTTTTAAATCCTTAATTCTACTTTCTGCATTAATTCTTTCTGAGAAAGAGCCTGTAATACATCTATAAGTTTTTTTTATAGCTTCCGGTTTATCAACTGTTGTTTTTTGATTAACAGTACCTTCAGCTATTAATTTACCTATTTCATCTGATCCAACTGATTTATAAATTTCCACATCCTTAGTAGCTTCTACAAAACATACTTCAACTATTACAGCAGGCATATTAGTATGTCTTAATTCATAAAATCCCTTAAATTTAGTTCCTCTATTCTTTAGGCCCGTTGTGGCAAGATTTGCGCAAATTCTATTTGAAATATCTTCCGCTAAACTACCATTGTTGTTCACCCAACCTTCTGTGCCTATAGCCCCATCATAAGTGTTATAAGCTTTATTGAAATGTATAGAAATAAAAATATCAGCTTTCCAATCATTTGCTTTATTAACACCATATGCCAAATCATTACTACTAGACATATCTCCAGGTGTAACATCTAAAATAGAATGCCCCATTTTTTTCAAATATTTAATAGTTGCATCTTTTACTTTCCTATCTTCAGTAGTTTCATCAATTATTCCACTAGCACCTCTTGCTTGGAAGTTGTGCCCACCTCTTACTGCTATTTTCATTAAATAGTACCTCCATATTATAATCATCTTTGTAATATAATATTTTTAATTTAGAGGTTTGGTTACATAAATTTATTTAACTAAATTATTGATATAATTAAATAGATTGTTTAAAAACACCATAAGATTTGACAATATATCTTTACAACCAACTAATAAATAATAAAAATATTCATTATCCTCTATATCTATAGTATTGAATTCTATTAAATCTTTTAAACAATCAGTTAAAAGATATGTTTTATATTTATACATCTCTAATTCTTTATAAATTTCATTATTTTTAGAACCCAGTTCTTTTAATCTATAATCTAATGTTTTTAATTTAGAATTTAAATTATATGCGAAATTATAATTACTTCTTGAAATATCTAACGTAAAAGAAAATCTTTTTTCTTTTATTGATTCTAAAACTATCTCTGTATTATTATAAATAATTTTGGAGTTTTCAGATAATTCCATTATCTCAGTTGTTAATGGAACCTTTTTTTCTTTTTTTCTAAACAATTCAAACATAATTCCTCCTATATGAAAAAAAGGATTTCTTTTAGAAATCCTTTGAATTTTAATTAAGTTTTGAAAGAATTGATGATCCTATTGTTCCCTCTGGCATGTTTAATCCAAAGTTATCAGCTATAGTAGCACCTATTATTCCAAAGTTTTCACCTGTTTCTAATATAGCAGTTTCTTTCATTGATGGAGAGTATAAAATAAGAGGTACATATTCCCTTGTATGATCTGATCCTTTATAAGTAGGATCATTTCCATGATCAGCTGTAATCATTAATAAATCATCTTCTTTCATTTTTGAAAGAAACTCACCAAGCTTAATATCAAAACTTTCTAATTCTTTAGCATAACCAATAGGATTTCTTCTATGCCCCCATAAAGCATCAAAATCAACTAAATTTACAAAACAAAAACCTTTAAAATCTTTATTAAGTAATTCTATAGTTTGCTCCATTCCATGTATAGAACTTTGAGATTTTAATCCCTCATTTATTCCTTCACCATCAAATATATCTTTTATTTTACCAACAGATATTACATCTAATCCATTATTTTGTAAAATATTTAAAGTAGTTTGTCCATATGGCTGTAAAGCATAGTCATGTCTATTACTTGTACGTTTAAATTCTCCTTTTTTATCTCCGATATATGGTCGAGCTATTATTCTTCCAACTTTCCATTCTGGCTTCAAAGTTAATTCTCTAGCTATTTCACAACATTTATATAATTCATCTAACCCGAATGTTTCCTCATGTCCACAAATTTGTAATACTGAATCAGAAGAGGTATAAACTATCATATCTCCGGTCTTCATTTGATGTTCTCCAAGTTCATCTAATATTTCTGTTCCACTAGCACTTTTATTACCAACAATTTTATGACCAGTTTTAGCTTCTAATTCATCAAGAAGCTCTTTTGGAAAGCCTGTTTCTGTAAATGTTTGAAATGGTGTAGTTATATGCAACCCCATCATTTCCCAATGCCCTGTCATTGTATCTTTTCCATTACTAGCTTCTGCTAATTTCATTTGATAACCTTTAGGATTTTTTATAGATTCTACTGTTTTTAATTTATGAAGATTAGCAATTCCTAATTTTTGTAAATTAGGTATATTAAACATTTCAACCGATTCTGATATATGTCCTAATGTATCAACATCAAAATCTCCAAATTTATTTGCATCAGGCATTTCTCCAACACCTAATGAATCTATAACTATAGTAAAAATTCTATTATATTTACCCATGTTTAAATACCTCCTAAATATTTTTTATATTATAATTAATTTCTTTTTTAATTTTTTGATATTATACTAATATAATATCAAAAAGTAAAAAAATATACAACGTTTACAAATATTTTGTCAAAAAAACTACTAGCAATTTTAATACTAGTAGTTTTCTTGAATTATAAAGCTTTTAATGCAACAGCATTTAATAAACTCCATGGTTTATTATAATGTGGTTGGAAGAAGAAGTCTGTCATAGCAAGTTCTTCAATTGTCATATCATTTTGAATTACAACTGATAAAGTATTCATCATTTCTGTTAAGTCATATTCTGATATGATCTGTCCACCTAATATTCTTCTAGTATCTGCATCATATACTAATTTTATCATAGCTTCTGCATTTGTAGGCATAAATTCTGGTCTAAAGTTATCTTTATGTGTTACTGTTGCAATATTATAATTTGTTGTAGCTTTAGCAGCTGTTTCTGTTAAGCCTGTTGATGCTATATTTAAATCATATATTTTAATACCTGAAGTACCTTGTGTTCCCATATATTTAAGTTTTGGTTCTACTAAATTCTTAGCTACTAAAGTTCCCATTCTAACTGCATTTGTTGCAAGTGGGATATATCTTTCTTCTTTTGTTGGATTATATCTAACAACACAACTATCTCCAGCCGCAAATACATCTTTATGACTTGTTCTCATATATTCATCAATTATAATAGCTCCATTTGGAAGAGTATTTAATTGTCCTTTTACAAGATCAGTATTAGGTCTAAATCCAATACAAAGTATTACTAAATCAGCATCATAAGTACTTTTATTTGTTTTAACCTTTGATACTTTTCCATTTTCACCTTCGAAACTTTCAACTAATTCACCAGTTGCAAGTTTTATTCCATGGTCAGTAAATGCCTTTTCTGCCATATCTGTGTATTCTTTATCTAAATATTTATTCATTATTCTCTCTTCTGCATCAACTAATGTTACGTTTTTTCCTAGTATTTCAAAAGCCTCTGCAAGCTCAACACCAATATATCCAGCCCCTACAACTACAACGTTTTTACAAGTTTTAGCTCTTTCTATAATCCCTTTAGCATGATTGAAATTTTTTGATAAAACAACATTTTCTAATTCTAATCCTTGGAATTTTGGAACTATTGGCCATGATCCTGGTGTTAGAACTAACTTATCATAACTATCTTCGAAAATTTCATCTGTAAGAAGATTTTTAACTTTTAAAGTTTTTCCTTCAATATCTATAGAAATTACCTCATGTTGCATTTTTGTAGTTACGCCCATTTCTTTTAATTCTTCTGGTGAACTATAAAACAATCCATTTTCATCTTTTACAACATTTGCTACATGTAAAGCTATACCACATGATAAAAATGATATATTATCATTTTTTTCATAAACTGTTACCTCAGCATTTTTATGTGATTCCATTATATTTTTTACTGCAGCTGTACCAGCATGAGTACATCCAACTACTACTACTTTCATATTAAAACCTCGCTATTCTAAATAATAATTATTTCCTTGTTAATAAAATAACATAATATTAAATATTATTCAATAATTCTTATCAACTTTCTAGAGATTTTAATTTTATATTTAGTATTAGTAATTTTAATTTTTTTATAAAACCATTTTTAAATTGT
>JBOGAY010000051.1:0-7390 GCA_051655925.1 Sarcina sp.
AACTAACGGAACTCTCTGAAGAAAATTTAATTTTAAAAAAACAAAATAATAATTTGATGAGAATCCATAAAGAAAATGCAAATGCAAAAAGAGGACTAACTCCTAAAAAATCACATCATGGCTATATCAAAAAACGAGCTGAAGAATATACATACAAATTTACACATATAAACTCTAATCTTTACAGTAAACAAAAACTTTTAACTGGAAGCATAAAATCATGGAAAAATTTAATTCAAACTCCATATTCATTAGGTTTATCAGCAACAGAGGTAAAAGAATTAATTGAAAACGATTTAAATAATTTTAAAATAAAACTTGTTAATTTTAAAGATAAAACCAAAGAAGAAATAACTAATTATTTAGATAATTCAAAAGATATTATAGTCATTTATGAAATGAAATTGAAAGAAAATACTCATCAAAATCTTTGGGAATTTGAAGTTTTATCTTATGGCCAAATTAATTTATAAAAACTAATCTCACATTTGATTTTTTGAAAAAATAGTAGTATAATAAAAACATCAAAAATGAATGTGATTCAATGTTGTTAATGGCATTGTACGAAAAAGAGCTAGGGGCGAAAACTAGCTCTTTTTTAATTTTTTGTATTATGATATAATTTTTATCAGTGGTTACCTACCTCTAGAAAGGGGGTGCTATTAACAAATGATAAGATTCACATTCATTATCCTTTTTTTCTTGCTATTAACTAAAAAAGGGTACTAGGTAATCACTGACTAGGTGTTCGCCCACCTAGTCTTTTCTATAAATAAAGAACTTTACAGTTTGTGTTTGATTTAAATTGATAATCATGAGTTACAACAAATTTTAATCCATTCATATTAATAATAATTTTTTCTAATTCTAATTGACTATTCACATCTAAATTAGAAAAAACTTCATCTAAACATAAAATATTTCTTTTACTTAAAAGTCCTCTTAATATTCTGATTTTTTGCAATTGTCCCAAAGATAGATTTAAGTCAAATAAATTATCTGTTAAATTAAAAAAAATAAATAAATTATTTTTTAATAATGCTTTATCTAAATTATTATTTGAAATTTTTAAATTTTCTAAAATTGTTTCGGAAAAAAAATTACTTTTACTATCTATATAACAAGTATAATTTTTTAACATCTCATATGTTTCAGGAGTAATAATGATTGAATCATTTATTATAATTTCTCCAGAATCAAATGGAATTAACCCACTAATTATTTTTAATAAAACACTTTTCCCTGTTCCGTTCTCACCTTTTATAAAAAATATTTCATCTTTTTTTATTGTCAAATTTATATTTTTTAATATATCTTTAAATCCAATATTTTTTAATTTGATAGATTCTATTTTTATATTTTTTTGTTTTATTCGCTGAATTTCAGTATTTTCAACGTAAATGTCTTCTAACCTATTAATAGAAGTTTTATATGTTTGAAGCGAAGAATTAAAAGAAATAATATTTTCAACAGAACCAGTAATTAAATTAATATACATAACTAAAAAAGTTATTTCTCCTAATGTAGACTTATTATTAATTACAGAAATTCCGCCTAAAAAATATATCATTATCGGATAAAGCTTTTTTAAAAATGTAAAAATTAGAGAATATTTATTTTCAAAAAATAATCTATTTTTATTCTTTACTTTAAAATTTTTATATTGTTGAGAATATTTTAAAGAAAAAAAATTAAATTTATTAAAAATTTTTAATAATTCTAAATTATCTAAATTATCAGATAATTTTTTGTATGATTTATCTTTTTCTTTTAAATAAAGCTGCAATTTTTGTTTGTACAAATGATTAAAGTTATTTAATAATAAAAGATATATACTTAATATCAAAAATAATATTATCCCAATGTTTAAATTGCTTTTTAAAATAAAATAAATACCTAGAACAATATAAATAATATCTGAAATTGTATTGGGTATTATACTAAAAAGAAAATTAACAATAACTCTAGATTCTTCTTCAACTCTTGTCAAATAAATTGGAGTATTTTTTTTTTCAATATCTGTGTATTTTATTTTATTAAATCTTTTCAAAATGAACAACCGAACACGATATAACTCATACAAAATAAAATTATCGCTCATATTTTTTTTTGAAAAATTTATAAAACTTATTATAATATAAATTATTAATATTTTAATCGTTAAAAATTTTAATACATTTATATTTTTATCTAAAATACCTTTATTAATAATATTTTTTATTAACTCAATTGTATAATAATTAAAAAAACAAAGAATAATATTTAAAAAAATTAAAAATATATAAAACTTTATATTTCTTTTTAATAAAAAACTTATAAACTTTTTAACATGAAAAAGGGGCACTGCCCCTTTTTCAATATTTTTACCCATAAACACCTTCTGAACCTCCTTCACAGTGATGACACCATCCCTTAACTAGGGATTCATCTTCACCAGTAGGGATAGTTATTTTTACAACTTCTAATTCAGTATTTTTTTCAGAGTTCATTTTTAATTTCACCTCCTTTCAAAAAATGAATATATTTTCTAAATATATTTTCATCAGAATACAATTCTGTTAAAAATCTTAAAGAATTTATAATATCATTTTTTTTATACATGCAATCTCTATTATTAATTTGGAAGTTTTCTTTTCTGTTATGAAAGCACGTTCCTCCACATACATATTGAAATTCACATTGTTGGCAGTTAGATGGAATTAATAAATTATTTTTATAGCAATTCTTTTGTTTATTTAAATCATCTAATTTTAATTTTTGTATGTCTTTTTCTACATATTTTTCTTTTCCTATGAATCTTTGACATTGGTAAACAAATCCATCAGCACTAACTGTTAAATATGCAACACCACAACTACAATGAAAATTTTTTCTTAAACGATTTAATATAAATCCTATATTATTTGTAATTTCAAAAATATTAAAATAATCTTCTCCCTTTATTTTTTCAAAATAATATTCATAAAGAGAATCTAAACTTTCTAAAAAATATTTAAATGATTTATCTGACATATTTGAATCATAATCATAAGAAAATAAATTTAAATTATATTTTTCATGTAAAGATTTTATAACATTTAATGAATCTTCATTCCCATCTGAAAAGGTAATTCTTATAATTGGTTCTATTTTATTTTTTTTTAATATTTCAATATTAGATATTATTTTATTAAAAGATCCTTTTCCGTCTAATGTAATTCTATTTTTATTGTGTATATTTTCATCTCCATCTAAACTTACTATTACACTTATTTCATATTTTTTTATTAATTGTATAATTTCTAAATCTAAAAGAGTTCCATTTGTTATAATAGTATATTTTATTTTTTTTTTATTTGAAATGAATTTATTAGAAGAATATTCCAATAAATTTATTAGAAGAGTTTTTTCTAATAAAGGCTCTCCACCAAAAAAAGTTATTTCTCCTTCAGATAAATTTTGATTTAAAATACTTTCAAGTAATAAATCTATTGATTTTTTTCCAGTTTCGCTAGACATTACAAATCCTTTTTTGTTATATGCTCCTTTATTAGCATAGCAATAAGAACATTTAAGATTACAATTATTTGTTAAAACTAATGTTAATGTTTTAAATCCATTAGCACGATGGCTATCAATTTCTTTTGGGGATTCAAAATTAATTTTACTAATTTGAGATGTATCTTTTATTTTAAAAAGTTCTATTGAGTCTCCATTAAAAAAATATTGATTACTTTTATGATTAAATATAAATTTTTTCATTTTACTCTCCTTTTTAATTTTTTATATATTGTTTTTATTTAAAACTTTTTTAATAAAAAAAATACATTTCATTCTTTATTATTCCAAATTTATTATATAAAATTCAAAAAGTCAAATATATTTTCATGAGAGTTATTCCTATCTCGCAACGTAGTTGCCAATTAATTTATTTTTTAAGTCAAGCGTCCCCCATTTTAGGGGGGAGCGGTCAGCCATACGGCTGATGACTGAGGGGGGTGTTTTCGCTTTTTTAAGCGAAACATTCATTTTTATTATTTTCTTTTAATACTTGTTGATATCATTAGGATTTCAAATGATGGTTACTCATATATTTTTGTATGAGTAAACGGGGATTTGACTTTTTAGAATAACTTTGATATACTTCAAACATGTTTATTTTTTTGTTTTATTGCCATTTTGGTTAAAGTTTTTAATAATCAAAAAATTGATTTGGTGGCTGAAAATTAAAACGTCGTTAAACTCTCTGGTTTGTCGTTTTTTGCCATTTCAATTATCACCTGTAAATCAAGTCTAGTAATCTTCGTGAACGACTCTAAAATCAATTTTATGCGTTTTAGTGAGGTGTGGAATGATGTGACTATTGCCTGTCTATAAATTGGCTATGTTTAACTTCAACTTTTCAATTTATAAAATTTTAAACCTAAATTTTTGATTTAGGCTTTTTTTAATTCCATGATTTTTTTTAATTCAAAAACTAAATAATTTTTATAAACTCACCTTGAATTATGCGAAAAATTTTTTTATAAGATTTTTGGATATTTAATTAATTTAAATTTTTTTAAAGATTCCTCGCGCGTACGCATACGCGTAAGAATCTTTTTCTCTTTTTTTCTTTTTCTTTTAATTATTTAGACCTCATTTAGCCATTGATTTTCTTAGCTTAGATTGGGGGTATAGGGTAGGTTTTGGAACAAATAAGGGTAGGTTTTGGAACAAATAAGGGTAGGTTTTGGAACAAATAAGGGTAGGTTTTGGAACAAATAAGGGTAGGTTTTATTGACTACAACCCTAATTGTGTGTTATGCTATATTTATATTGAGTTTATAAAGGATATTTTGTTATAAATAAGGGTAGATTTTATAAATTACTACCTAATAGACTAATTGTAGTATTAAGGAGGGTAAATATGAGTGACATTATTAAATATCATAATGATGTTAATAATCTAAGATTAGGGAAATTTACAGATAAAGAAACAGATATTTTTTTTAGTATAATGTTTAAATCCATGAATACAATAGGAAATGTAGTTATAAATTTTAGTGAATTAAAAAATTTAATAGAAGGACACCGCTCGGAACAGAGATTAATTAATAACGTAAGAAGATTAAATTTAAAGTTAAAAACTTTAGTTGATGAAGTTAGAGATAAAGACGGAAATTATATAGCTTTCAGTTTATTTGGAGATATAGCAACAAAACCCAAAGAAAGAATTATTGAAATTAAAATTGATGATAGATTTAGAAATCTAATTAATAATCTTATGGGGAAATTCACTGAATTTGATTTAAAAGATTTAATAAGTTTAAAAAGTGTTTATAGCAAAATTTTATTTAGATTATTAAAGCAATGGGAAACTAAAAAAGAAAGAGAAATTCAGATAAATGAATTTAGAGAATTATTAGCAATTCCACCTAAATATCGTTTGTCTGAAATAGATAAATTTGTTTTAGCTCCCATAATGTTAGAGTTGCCTAGATATTTTCCAAACTTAAAATTAGAAAAAATTAAGACAGGAAAAAGAGTTACAAGTTTAAAATTTACCTGGAGTAGAAAAATTGAAAAAATAGAACCTAAAAAAACTGATGATGTAATAGACATTATTACAATTTCAGAAGAATTAAATCAAGTAATAGAAAAAGCAAAAAAGAACAGATTTATTGAAAAATTACTGACAATTGATAATATAGAAATTTTAACACAAATGTTTGAAGAAAACGACCTCGTAAAAGGGCTTTTATGGGCTTACAGAGAAGTGAGCCAAGATGTAAGTAGCCTTAATTATTTAATAAAAACCATAAGAACTGGAATAGAGAAAAAAGAAAAGAAATTAATTGTTAAAAAATCAGAAGATAAACAAGAAAGTATCTTTGAAAAAACATTCCAAGAAATTCCTTTAGACTTCAAAGAAGATGAGGGAGAGAATGATAAACAAGAAATTGAAAATTCAATTATTAAACAAAAAGTTACAATGGATCAATACGAAGAGTTATACAAAAAATATTTAGAAGAAAATCAAACAGAACATAATCCATACGTGAGAAAATCATTTGAACTTTATAGTAAAATTAGGTATGAAATAGTTGAAGATGAAAAAGACACTAAAATTGAAATAATTGAGGATACATATAATCATTATTTAACTGAAGAAATGGATAGATTAGCCGTTATAACTGAAATACGTGATAATGATTTATTAAATAAAATGGCAAAATCTATATTGGATAAAAAATATAAAGTTATTCCTTTTGAATTTAGTAATCCAATTCATATAGGAGAACTAGACGAAGCTATAAAAAGAGATTGTACAATGGAAGCTAGATTGAGATACACAGAAAGAGACCACTTGAATTATTTAAAGAATAATAAGGACGCTATTAATTTTGCCGACTTAGATAGAAATTTATTGTTATCAAAATCGGGAAAAATGCTAACAGGTGGAGCATTAGAAGCAAGATTAGAAAAAATAGCTAAAGATTTAAAAAAAGTTATTTTTTATAAAAATAAAATCATTGGAAATATGTGGGAAACATATTAAAAGAGGTGCTGTAAATGGCAAGAAAAAGAGAGAAAAAAGGTTCGCTTGTTCATCAAGTAAAAATTGAACTTGATTCTAAATTGGCAATTGGACAATCTAAATTTTGGGATAAACAGATTGGGGTTACCAATGAAAAAATATATTCATGGGAAACTTACAGAACCTACCTAAAGCATAATATATATTTTATTAATTGGGCTAAAGATAATTTTAATTGTAAATCTTTAGAAGATTGTAAACCATATATTAATGATTGGCTTAAGCATAGAGAAAAACAAGGGCTTTCAAATTATACACTTAAAATTGAAAGTGCAGCTTTAAGAAAAATTTTTAATATCTCATCCGATGAAATATATAAAACCCAAGCTAGGGAACGGAAAAATATTCAGAGAAGTAGAGGAGAAAAAATAAGGGATAAACATTTTTCTGAAAGTAATCATCAAGATTTAGTTAAATTTTGTAGAGCTACTGGATTAAGAAGAGGAGAATTAAAAGAGCTGAAAGGTACAGATTTAAAAATTATAAATGAAGAGCCTTTTATTTGTGTCTCTAGAGGTTCCAAAGGTGGTAGGGCAAGGAATATACCCCTTATATTCGAGAAAGCCTTTATAATTGATTTTATGCAGTCTAAAGGCGAAAGTAAGATTTTTGATAAAATTCCTAATGGAGCAGATATACATAGCTATAGAGCAGAATACTGCACAAGCGTCTATAAATATTATGCTAGAGACATTTCTCAACTTCCAAAATCTGAAAAATACCATTGTCGAAAAGATTTAAAAGGAATTTGCTACGATAAAAAAGCAATGCTTTTAGCAAGTCAATATTTAGGACACAATCGTATTGATGTAATTGCTGGACACTATATAA
>JBOGAY010000052.1:0-70468 GCA_051655925.1 Sarcina sp.
TGACTTTAAAACCTCTACCATATTAATTGTTGACATACACATCACTCCTCTTTATTTTATATTTTTTATTTTCTTTATATAAACATTATATCACATTTTTTCAAACTTGTCAAACTATTTTTCAGCACATTTATCTTCTATTAGACTTAAAATCTCTTATTATCTCAAGCAGGGCATCAACATCAAAATTCATCCATTCAGTAATATATCCAAAATGGTCTTCACTTTTAAACTCTTCACAAGGCTTATATTCCCAAGTCTTTTGAATTCTTTGACATAACTCAGCCATGTCGTGCATATCATTAGCTTTGAACTCTTTTACATATTCTTCTTTTGTCGATAATATAATTCCAACCTCAATACATCTTGCTAACCTTATCGCATCTACAGCTACTAACATTTATTTCCTCCTCAATTATCTTTTATTTCTTCTAACTACATAATCTATAAAATCAAAAATACAAAACACCAAATGAAGTGTTGTTATTGCTACTATTGCAAATATTCCAATATTCGATAACGTATTAATTGATTCGCCTACAAAGCTATTATTATCAATAAAACAAACAAATCTATTTACTACCCCAACTATTGTCAGTATAAGTAAAGTAAATACTGTAACACCACCAGTTATAACCTTATTATTCATAATCTCCAACCTCCATACGCTTTACTAACCTTATAAAGATTTATTTCCTCCTGATTTTTTATCAATACATCTTGTGCAACTCTTCATCATAGCAATCTTCGCATATCCCATACTCATCATCAATTATTTCCATAGCGAAGTACTCATCTAATTCACAACCACACTCATAACACACCATATAATCACTCCTCTTATCTTTATATAAATATTATATCATATTTTTTCAAATAAGTCAAATTATTTTTTTCTTTGTTTTAAATCTTTCACAATCTCCAACCTCCATATCCAGCACACATCATAAGGAATAATGCTATTGAACATATAGTGCTAATAACATCATTTCTATACTCATCTTGTTTCCTTACGGATTGCTTAAATATCTCTGCAAACTTTTCTTCTCTTTCCATTTCATCCTCCGTTTATTCTATTATTTTCATTCTCAATCCTTCTCTAAAAGTATCGTGTTTAGTATCCATTACTTTCCATACTGATCTAGCTTTAAGACCATTGAACACACCAAGTATCTCTACTTCCTGCCCATGCTCTAAATCCATCTCAGATAATTTCTTTCCAACTATCATAGTGTCTAATTCCTCTATTGTTTTTAGTTCTATTCCATCATTGTGAAATAGATTAAAATTTACCATTATCTTCATAAGACCTCCAATATTATTTATAATCTTTTATCTAGCTCAGCCTCTTCTATAAAGTAATCAATTAAGATTGTGTTATTAGAGTCAATAACTTTTAATGATGCTCCTTTTAGGACTATTTCTACATTACTTTCATTGTTATCCCAATCATTCTCTAATACCTCTTTCTTTACAAACTCTATACATTTTTCTTTAGAACTAAAGAATCCCATATAGTCACCAGAAACACAACAGTATAATGGGTATATTTTCATCTATTCCCTCCTTATCTACAACCATAAATAAAAGCAAGACCAAGACCAATTGGCCAAGCCGCAATAACTCCTCCCCAATATATTGAAATTTCCCTCATTTCAGCAAACCTTACACATAGTGGCAGTACATTAAGGTACATTAGTATCATAACAAATATGATTAATATATTGTTCATTATAAACTTATTAACCTTCCTCATGTTTGCTCCTATAAACCATTTGGAAAGATTCTATATATCCTATCTTCTGAAGACCTAACCGTAAATGTTAATGTCTGCCAAATTTTATTTTTCTTTGCAGTTTTCTTTTTTCCACTTATTTCTATATATAGTCTCGTTTTTACTTTCTTCCCATATGCTCTTTTTAACGCTTTTATATAAAGATTGTAAAAGAAGCACTCTTTCACTTTCTTTGTTGCTATTTTCTTTATTCTTCTCTTTTTCAAATAAATCACCTCTTGTCTAGTCTTTTTTTGTTTTGAACTTTTTACCTTACTACAACCAATCTTCACTCCTCTATTTCATTATTGGCCTATAGTCATTAGGGTCGACCTTTCTGTAGTTAACTTCTGTCTTTTGATCAGCTTTCCATTTATCACATACGTACTCTTTTGCAGTAGATGGTAAGAATGTATCTGACACAGTACCTATTACTAAGCAATAAAATGAACCAGCTTTATTTTCTTGTTTTATTATACAATTTGAACAACTCCTTATCACATTCACTATTCATCATCCCCTTCAGCACATTGTCTACATCTTCCATACTCGTCTCCAAAGAACTCAACTACATCAAAATAATCAACCTCGTGTCCACATTCTATACAAATCATGACTACCTCCATTACTGATTTTCTATTATCTCTGTTAAGTTTGCAATTTCTTCCTTAACTACCTTCAGGTGCTCAACAGCATCATTCTTTTGATCTATCAAATATTGAACTGCTATCCCAGCAGTTATCATGCTATCAGCAAAATTGATTGCTAATTCCAAATCTTTTGAGTGATCCATTAGACTTTTCTTCCTAGTGATTAATTCATTAATATTATCCATTAGTTTCATCTCCTTTTTAAAGGGGATATTCTCCCCTTTTCTTTATATATATATATATTATATCATATTCTTTACAAAAAATCAAATACTTATTTTATTCTCTTTAATAATTCCTGTAGCGTTGGTACGTCTGAACAATCACTCCCACACATACTATCTTCTGTCACTCTTCTTGTTTTTATTCTTTTGCATTTTACACATTGATATACTTCGTACATATGATAAGAATTGAAACAGTAATATAGTTTACATACTCCAATCCATTGATTACTATGAATTCCAATAAAACATAAGTTCATTTAACCCTCCGTTGTCATTGTATATTTTGATATTAGATTTAATTTCTCCTCTTCTGTCATTTCGTCAACTACAGTTTCAGTGCTTTTGTAGAACTCGTATCCTCTTTTACCATACTTGGCACTAACCTCTTCTAATCTTTTATACATTTCATTTAACAGCTCAGTATTAGTTGTTCTGAAAACCTCATAAGATTCTCCTCCCCAACCTTGTGAGTTAACAAATCTGCCCATAATAACATGGATTACCATGAGCTACCACCTCCCCATCCATCATCATCACTCTCTTCTGAATCATAAGAACCCCAATGTCCATTCTTATCATTAGTATCATTACTCTTATAAGGATTATCCTCATCATACTCTATTGAGTCTTGTGTATCACAAGACCCACTATGATAACAACCTGCACACGATCTTCCATAACACATATCGAAACCTCCTATTTTAACTTCATAAAGAATTTTGTCATTGTTTCAGATTTAACCTCTCCTAACTCTTTAATCTTAATGTCTTTAACATTAGACATTATCGTTTTTAAATCACCAGTATCTTTAGAAATGTAATTGTACTTTGAGTCACTTATAATATCTACTACTTTGCACTCTGAATCTAAATATCCAGTATCTATAATATCTCCAACCTTAACATCTGCCTCTGTATTGTATGTGTAAATCTTTTCTCCTCTTTTAAATTGAACTAATATTGTTTTCATTTTATCACTCCTCGATTTTTATTTTTTATTTATATATTGAATAACCTAATGACTCAAGCAACTCTACTGCTTTAATCTCCTCTTTCTTTAATTCCATTTCCTTTTTTCCAAACCTATAGCTAGAACTTCTTTTAGTTAGAATAACGCACTCATTTGTTCCATTTATTATTGCGATCCCTATTTCTTTTGTTCCTTCTTTCATCTCTCTCTTTAACTCTTTTGATGAAACTGCTCTTTTTATCATATAATCACTCCTTTTATTCATATATTTTATAACCCAAACTCTCAAGAAACTCAACACATTCAAGCTCCTTCTTCTTTGTAGCTATTACATCAGCTAATGCAGAATCTAAAGATTTTCCACTTACATCTAATTCAATCTTTTTAAATGGTAATTCTATAATAACTTTTTCTAATCTGGATAATGATTCTATCTGCTCTTTTAAATCACTTGAAGTTACTGATGAACTATTCACATAATCACTCCTTATTTGTATATTATATCATTTTTTCTTTAAATTGTCAATACTTTTATCTCTTACCA
Organism: Sarcina sp.; assembly: GCA_051655925.1. Classification (GTDB taxonomy): domain Bacteria; phylum Bacillota; class Clostridia; order Clostridiales; family Clostridiaceae; genus Sarcina. Next base: position 4,165 of record JBOGAY010000052.1, read on the forward strand.
TTTATAACAACACCATCTACTGTGTCGATATCTCCATAGCAATTCCCTCCTATTTCGATTCGACCACTTACAGAATCTATATCTCCTTTAACATCCTTACTAACTGTAACATTCCCATTTACTGTATTAACATCTCCACCAACATCTCCTATTACGATTATTGATTCGGCATGTACTTCTTTCATTTGCGTTACATTACCATTTATAGTTATGGATACCTTTTGCTGACCTTCAGTACTGATTTCCTTTCCATCTATTATAACATTATTAGAACCGATACTAACATGATTTCCAGTGTAAGTAACACCATTTATTGTTATTGAACTTCCTTGACTCATTATGATTCCATTATTCTTAAACATCATACCAGCTCCTTTAATTTTATTATATAGTAAATCCAGAATCTTCTGCAACATCTTTAGCCCACTGTGGTATTTTATCTACTCCAACCTTATAAACCTCATAATCTAACCAAGATTCAACTTCTTGCTCATACTCTTCTTCTGCGTATCCTTCATCTACGTCTTCGAATTCAATACCTTCATCTTCAGCTAACTGCTCGATTACCTCCTCTAGAGACTGAACTCCACAACCTTCATAAGATTGATATTCTTCAATTGACAACTCTCTAGCGTACTTCATCGCCTCATCTAGTGATAAGAAATCTGCAACTAAAACCCCTCTAGAACCTCTGAATGAACCACCTAATCCATAAACAACTAAATACTTTTCTCCGAATTTCTTACACATATTATCACTCCCTATTTTTTGTTTATTGCTTTATTTAAAAAGAATCTATATGCTTTATATTCCAAATATTCTAACCATGATAGCACAACATAATCCTTAGATTCAAATCTTGCCACCATTAAAGCGGTATCTAATTTAAAATTCATTTCTTTCAATGCCTTATTTGCCTTTTTAGTTTTTTCCATATCAATATCTTCCTCTGGAAGGTACATCTTTACATTTTCTGTTATTCCTAATATTGATTCAAACAATTCCATTGACTCATTTACCTCATTAATCATTACTCTCATCTTCGTCATCATCCTCCATTGGAAATTTTCTTATGTATAATTCACTATTGACCATATCTATTTCATCATCTAATGTCCATTTATTACTTTCGTGTTCACATGAACAACAATAAATATCAACTCTGCATTCTTTTTCACAATGCTCTTCCATTTTTTGATATTCAAGAACTAAGCCAAGTAATTTGTCAAGTAAGTCTTTATCATTTATTTCTTTTAACATTTAATACCTCCTTAACCTTTATATATACATTATATCATATTTTTTACAATTTGTCAAAATATTTCTTATTGAACCTAGATATTATCTTTAATCTAATACTATATACATTCAATACAACGAATGTCAGAAGAGATACTTCTATATGCTCATTTTTAAGAACCTTATGAAATACCTCTATATCGTAAGATAAGGCATCAATACATTCGTTTATGTTCGACAACAGCTTGTAGTGACCATATGAGTATCTCGACTTATGTTCTATTATTGGTATTGCGTTCTCCATTGTTTCTTTTATTAAGGCAGCACTGCGGACGCTAATCTTCATGTTCTTCCCCACCTTGCCATCTATTTGCATCAGACCTTATATCTCCAACTTGCTTTGTAAAATACAATTCCCACCTCTTATTAAATAATTCTGCTCTTTTGATATTATCCTCATTCTCTCTTTCGGCAATCTCATCTTCTATCTTTTTCATCATCATTGAATCTATCTTTTCCATTATGATTTCACGAACAACAAATACCCCAGTTATACCAACTACTCCAAATACAATTTTATCCATAATCATCATTGGGTTAATCATACCATCCTCCTATGTTATATTATTAATCAAAAACATGAACCATTGCATATACAAACAAAATTGACAAAACTAAAAATAGCGTAAAGTGTGGACTTACAATAAAACCAATTAAAATCACCATAACTTTTATGAGAGTCAATATGCTGAAATCACCATCTAGCTCACTAGCTAATTCATGTATAAATCTTCTAACAACCCACTTCTCACTTGGTATATTTAATATATTGTTATCTCTTATATTTACTGCTGTTACTTCTCTGACATAATCAAATACTATTTGATTGGGTATTATCTCTAACGATTCTTTTATCTCATCTGAGAAATAATTTATTGATATTTCTATCATCTTCTTATATGCCTCTCCAAAAGAATCCTCTATCATCTCTCTTATAGTAGGCGTGTTGTCCTTATTTATTTTCATACTACCCATTTTGTCAAACAGTAATTTCATACCATAGCTAGAACAACGTATGTCATCAGACAGTTTGTACTTTCCTCTACCTTTTATTCTATATCCATATGCTACTTCTATTGATATGTTTGGCTTTGAACGACCAACAAAGTAGTCTCTGCTGTAAATATCAGTATCTGTTACTGACAATCCGACGAACCCTTCTTCGACAAAAACTTTATTTATGTTAGTAAATCTATTATGAGCATTATTCTCATTGCCGATTAATTCGAAGAACAACTCTCTAGATCGGCTATTTTCAGTTATTATCTTTATTATGTCTTCAATTCTAACATCAGCAAGAGCGGCTCTTGCTTCATTGGAAAGGTAAGAATATTTATCCATTTAGCCTCCTATTTTTTTAATAAGTAAAGCAACCAATGTTGCAAAGCAACTAACTATTCCCATTACATATATTATTGAGAACCACTTAGTATCAAATAGTGCCTTATTAAACTTAAAACAGTTACTTTCCTCATTTTTCTCTTTTTTATTAGACAAGCTCTCTACTGTGATGTATCCACCTAGATTCGTATTTGAATACTTTTTCCTTCTAAGTGCAGAAAGTAAAACATCTTTACTTACGCATACATTATTAGCAATTTCATCAAGTGCAATATTAACCATAGAGTGTATGAATATTGAAAATTCACTCTTACATGATATTCTAATTGAAGGATTAGACACTGTTCTTGCTGAGCAACCATTGTCCATTAATGCCTTTTCAAACTCTCTTGAGCTTATTTCAAATGTATGTGTATTTTTATATTTCCCATTGTGGAAAACCTTATTATCATATCTACCAATACTTATTGAAAACGAATCAAATCCACCAAAACTTCTTTCTTTTAATGTCATATCAATACTCTTATCAAAGGCTCCTGATAAATCCCTCACAGAGTCAATCAAATTCCTTAATGATATATCTATATCTTCTCTGCTGTCTATTTCCTTAATTATCTCATTCTCTATATACCTATATGCATCATCAGAAAGGAACTCATTTGCTAATGTTAAATTAATTTGTTTATTGCTCACAACAACCCCTCCATTTTTTTTATTATCTACTCCCAACTCTTTACTTAATGTGTTTAAGTTCTCAATCGCTATATCTAAATAGCCATTTATCCTATCATAAGCGGCCATTCGTCTCCTATAAAGAATATCGCTATGTGCCTTCATTGCATCTTTTAAAGATGTGTTACTTTGGGAGTGAGGTGATTTAACACTTTTCGTATGGGATAGAATGTATTCAGATGATCTTGCTTCAGCCATTCTATACCTATCTTCTTTCTCTATCTGTTTAGATAAATATTCTCCCCTTAATCTCACCCCCTCTTCTTTTAGAGGGAAAGGGTGAGAGCTTAGCTCACTACCCTTCGTTCTTCTCATCTTTTACCTCCCCAACAAACTCAGCAAACTCATCATCAATCGCAACGAATGAACTATCGTGCATTGTCATTTCTTTATTTAATTCATCAAGCTCTAGGTCTGCTTTGTAGTAGTCGATATTGATTTCATCATTATCCATAGCATCTTCCTCTAAAGTAACGTTGATGTCCTCTATTGATGAAGATACATTTTTCATACTTTCTATGTACTTTATTCTTGATTTCTTATTATTGATTTGTATTCTAGCATCACTCATTTTTCTTTGGAATATTGACTTTGCTTTTGCTAATTTATCAACTTTGCTTTGGAATCCAGTTTCTTGCAACTCTAATTCTTCAAGAGATGCTTTGTTTTCTTTAACATATAGGAAAATCTCTTTTGATCTTTCCAAGTCTTCAGCATTATTTGTTTTCTTATAATTATTGTAATAAAACTTAGCAGACTTCTCAAATTTTTCTAATGTCTTTTTAGCAGTTTCTATTTTTTCTTTATGGTTTTTTAGTTCTGAACATGCAGTATTGTAATCATCAATTACTTTTTTCAACTTATCCTTATTCTCCATTAAGAATCCGTCTAAGTATTCTGGCGTATTCTTAATTTTATTTTGTCTTTTAATATCTTTTCCTGTAAAAAATCTACTTAAAGCCTTAAAAAAATCTTTTGATATTAACATATTATCACTCCTCAAGTTTTTATTTTTATTGTTTTATAATTATGCTCTCGATGTTACTACTAATTGCCCATTCTTCACAGAGTAAGTTGCTGACTTTGGATTTGGTTTAAAAGTTTTTTTCATATTTATTCCTCCCTCATCTTTATATACATATTATACCATTTTTCTATCAAAATTGCAAGGACTTTTTTAGTCCTTGCGGTGATTATTTAGTTAGCGTCTTCTACGTCAACATTGTTCTCTTTGAATATCCCTTCCATTACTTTGAATGGGAAAGATTTAGACTTAAAGAATTTTGGAATGTCAGTACCCATATCTACCCTTATTATTATTCCCTCAGATACATGAGTAGGGTCTATATAGTCCTCACATAAGACTTCTGGTCTTTCAGTTAACTTGTCAACCAATTTAACTAACTCTTCTTGATTTCCGTCATAGATCATTGGCTCATGGATATTTAAGTGAGATAATAATCCTTTAGATTCACAGAATGATTCTATCTGTCTAGCAGACATATCTATCTCCCTACCATTAACAACATGAGATATTCTATATATATGGAATCTGTACTGACCTTTTTCACATCCGTATGAGTATACTATTTCTTTACCATATTTCTTAGTGAATTCTTTATTCTTTAATATTCCAACATTGTGTCTTCCCATTATTGGATTATCATTAACATATCCAGCTATTTCTCCATACACAGTCATCCCGTTCTCTAAGAAAGGTTTTAATCTTTCCAATACATCATATCTGAACTGCTCTGAACCATGAAAACCAGCTTGCTTACTATCCTTCAATACTACTCTTCTTGTTCCAACAACAAAGTCAAAGTCGTAAGTAGGGAACACTTCTCTATTAAATACCTTATTTACTAATTTCTTACCGAAAGATAATTCTTGCTGAACCAAATGCTTTCCAACTCTAAAAGATGTTCCGTGAACTTTAGCATGGAAATTTAATAAAGCACCTTTTGGTATTGAGTAAACAGCATGTTTAAATTGAGCTGTTTGTGAATGTTGTTCGAAACCTTTTACAAAACAAGCCTTAATTTTGTCTTGAGCTTTAGCAACATTTGACATAGCTTGTTTCTGCTTTTCAGATACATACTTCTGACATAAGTTGTGCCCATTTAATACATCAAACTCTTGACCTAATGTTAATTCATTCAAGTCAGCACCAGTAAATCCTAACATTTCCTTTTCAAAGAAAAAACCTGACGACTTAACACCTAAGAATGGTTGAGTTCTTACTCTTCTTGAGTTCTCAAAGAATCCACCAACCTCATTATTCTTGTTTTTATCTTTATCTCTAAATAAGTTGTTCTCATGGCAAAATTCTTCTGATAACTGTATATCAGTCTCAGCAAATACTCCAACATATCCTTCTGTTATTTCTTTCTTAGCTACTAAAACCTCATTTAATACTATTATACCATGAACTCTATCAGCGTTTGGTATTTCGAATGTAGATTGAACCTTTGCAACTATAAATTTGTATGACATATTATCACTCCCTTAGTTTTATTTTTTTATCCTCTTAAGAAAAAATATATTTTTGGTATTGCAAGTGAAAAAGCTACAATAATCGCCCAAAAAACAACTGCCATTCTTTTTCCACATCTATGCGCCTCTCTTATTCTAACTTCTGCTATGTAGTCACTTGCCCGAATCCAATCATCTGGCTCAGACAAGTATCTTTCTCTATGTTCTAGCTTCCCTTCTATGTGACTGACTAATATTTGATTTTCAATTTCTTTAATCATTAGTCCTCCTTATTATTTACGAATTTGTCTATGAATTCAATTAACTCCAATTTAGCAGTAGCAGAGAAAGCATTTGATAATAAAACATCATTATTATCATTTATATTTACTATATTAACTCCAGCCATTTCTTCTAAACAATGTGTAGCGTCAAGAGACACTTTTCTAATGTGTAACATTGTTTCTTCTGATATATTTAATACATAAGTATGTATTCCAAATCCTCTATCTTCATAAGAAGATAAGTGCTTTATTGATCCCATCTTTTCGTATCCTGAAATATCAAAATTTATTTCCTCTTTAACCTCTCTAACTAAAGCCTCCATAAGTGTTTCTCCATCGTCAACCTTTCCTCCGATAAATCCGAATGTATTATCCCATCTGAATGACATTAAAACTTTTCTATTGTATTTGAATTTGTTGTCAAAATTCTTGCAATTTAAAATTACAAAAACTCCATTCCTATTTAACATCTTTTCGTCTTCTATTCTTTTATACATACACATCACTCCTTTTTTATATTTTTTATTTCCTTCACTTTATACATATATTATATCATATTTTTTACTATTCGTCAAATCTTTTCTTTAACATTTCGAATAAGTGCCTTTCAACATCTTCAGACTCTATGCCAACAATTGAATGAAAACACTCGTCAGCTATCGCATGTATTGCACTGTTTGCAGTTTCCTCTATTTTCTTATCGCATAAATAATCTCTAAATTCAATAACGCAATCGACATTCTCACTGATCCATATGTATATCTCATCATTATCAAGCATCTCTGCTATATATCCATTACCATCATGAATAAGGACATCCTTATACGCAAGGACTGCCTCATTCTTAAAGTTTGTTGCTAACTGGTCAATATTTTTAAATGTAGTCATTTTGTGCTTTTCAACCAATTCAATCATATAATTCTCTATTCTATCAAAATTTCTTATCATATTTATCTACCCCCTTACTTATATATATATTATACCATTTTTTTATAAAAATATCAAGCTTTTCTTTAATCTTCTAAAGAATCGCCACACCAAGTATTGCATTCAGTACAATAAAAACCTTCAGAGTAATTGTCATTAAAATAATCCTCGTAATCATATGGCATCCCATACCCAACATGAGATTCCTTATCACTTCTTGCTGGAATGTTATATTCCGATACTATCTTTTCATAAAATGTTTCACAACCACGTTTGCATTTCATATAAAAACCTCCTTGACTTTTTTACTTTTCTATAATATAATTATATCATAAAATAACAAAAAAGTCAAGAACTTTTAGTTCTTGACATTCTTAACCATTTTTCTCCAATTCCAATAACCATACACTGCGTTAAGCCAACAAACTGACCACATTATAAGAGTAGATATGTTTTCCCCACCCTGAGTAAATACAACAACCCACATAACAACACTTACAGTGTTAACTATTATCCACAATAGCCATTGATCTAAATATCCTTTAGCCATCAGTATCATAGCAACAACAGACAATACAGTTGACGTAGCATCAACAAAAGGCAATGCTCCACCTATTCGTTGTAAAAACAATCCATATATACCAATAACCACAGTAGCGAACAATGCAACTTTAGCTTTCTCAATCCCAGATAGTTCTTTAAACTGATCTTGCTCGCCGCTTTTATTTAGCCACATCTTATATCCAATAAATTGCATTGGCAAATAATAAATAAAATTAAGCATAGCATCACCAAAGTATTTATTAGTAAAAGCAACATATCCATACAACACAACTCCTATTAAGCCAAAAAAGTAATTGGATATTTTACCCTTTGCTACTAACAACACACATATTATATTGGCTAATGCACTAATTATCCCAATAGGACTATCTTTCCAATATATTGATAATCCAACCATTGTAGTTATCGCAATAAAAGCCCAAGAGTAATCAAATGCCGACCACCCTTTTATATCTTCGTATAAATTCCCTAATCCAAGTAAATCCATATCTATTACCTCCAATTCGTATATTTTATAATAAGTGCTAAAGACACCAATAAGAAAACCAAGAAACAACCCAATGACAAAGAGAAAGTGTGATAGCATAACTATGCACACCCTCGTACTAAATTTACTATACTATTCATAGATTGTATTTTTCTTTCATTCCAACCACTCTCAACAAATAGCAATCTCCCATCTTTTACATTCTCTTCAAACATCTTTCTTAGTTTTTTATCATTTTCTATTCTCTCATCTTGACCTACTATTCTTCTAGTCCCATCATCTTCCAATGGCAATAGATCACAATATATAAATAGATCATAATGCTGAAAATTAATCATATCCTGTATTCTCTTGTTTCTTTCTCCAAAATATCTTTCAGAAAAGCCTTGAGTCACTATATGTTCAGTATCAGATATTACTAATCTTTTACCTTTTTTCCAAGCATTTCTAACTGCCGCAAGCATTAGCATGTGATGTCCATATGCAATTTCCTCCAAATCCTTTCTTGTTATGAAGTTGTCTACACCATCATCTGGAGACGCATGTAATGCACAGTAATCTCTACCGTACTCATTAACAACTTCACAATCAAACTTATTAGATAACCAATGAGTTAGTGTTGATTTACCACACGAGTCTAATCCAACTATTGCAACTCTATATACATACTCATCCTTAATATCATCATGTGCTAAGTTGTCTTTCATCCCGTTAAAATCTCTTCTTACTTTAGTTGCTGACATTGGAACTTTTTCTCTATTCATATCATATATTACGCTATCTATATCTACTGATTTTGCCATCATATTAACGTATTCCTCAGACCCTACAAAGTGTGTTATATCAGGATATTTTCTCATCAACCATTTAGCCCAAGTTGCAGACACGTTCTCATCAGACGCCCTACCATCCTCTGACGACCCTAACTGCTCTAATATATTTAGGACTTCTACATTTGGTAAGTTAGAAACAGCCTTCTTAACCCAAGAATTTCTCATATCTACTGGAATTGTCTCACCTTCAGTATAACACACAAACACATATAGTTTATCAAAGTCCTTTGCAACACCTTCTATCATTCCTAAGTGTCCTTTGTGCATTGGATAAAACTTTCCTAATATTGCCCCTACTTTTTTCATATAATCTCCTCCCAATTACCCATTTTTTTATGAATCTCATTTGCAATTCTTCTTTCTAAAGTTTCTTTAATATCCTTTCCAAAAATCATTGACTCAAACATATTTGCCATAGATTTTATACTAGGTTCATTCTCAATAGCTTTCTCTACTGTTATATTATCTCTTTCCACTGTGTAAGTAAGTTTCTCAGCTATTGATGATACGAACTCCTCGGTCGCTGACCGAGTCTGTCGTATTAGCCTTTCTAATCGCATCCTATTTAGGGTCTGCTTTACTATTGTCTGCAATTTCATCACCACCCATCTCTATCGCAATGGAAATAAGCTCATAAGCTCTAGCCATTCCTGCATGATAGAACCCAAAACATGCACTTTGAACACATGGGAATTTTTCATCACTATCTAATTTATCATGCATTTCATTAAAGTATTGCTCCTTTTTTGCCTCAACTACTTCTTTTAATCTTGCCACCATTTCTTCAGTCATCATTAAACCTTTCATTTACCTACCTCCTATTATTTCCATAACTTCTGCACTAACTTCTCCCTCAAGAACATCTTTTATATCAGCTCCAAAATCATATTCAAATATTCCAGCTAATTCAGTAAAGTCATCATCATCATAGATGATGTCAGTCAATTTGTCGCAATCAATGTCTGATCCAACATCCTCCGATATTTTTTCTGCTATTTTTCTAACTATCACTGCTCTCTGATACTCAACCTCTTTTGATAATTCTCTCATTTTCTTAAACATATACATCAACTCCCTCTTATTTATATATACATTATACCATTTTTTTACAAAAGTGTCAAAAGATTTTTAACACCTTAGTAAAAAACCCAGCTAGTAGCTGGGAGTTTATTATTTAATTATGTTCATTGTCTGTACTTTACCTTCTTTATCTACAATCGAAGAAGCTCCTTGTATTGTAACCTCAGAGTATTGTAATTTTCCATTCCATTTCTTAGCTCTTTCAAAATCAGCTTGAGCACTTAATAAGATTGCATCAGCTTTGTTTGATTCAGACTTTAATTGAACTAACTCTTTCTCTATTGAAACTACTTTTGCCTTCTCATTAGCTATTTCTCTTTCAGCTTTAGCTTGCTCAACTGCAATCTTTCTGTTGTTCTCAGCTTTTTCGAATGCCATTTTGTTTCTAGTTTCAGCCTCTTTTCTCTCTTGCTCAGCCTTATCTGCATTAGCTTTTGCTAATATAGTAATTTCAGCTGCTTTTCTCTTTGTTTCTTGCTCAGCAACTAATCTCTTAGTTTCTGCTTGTGTTGCATCAACCTTTTGTTGAGCCTCTACTCTTTCCTTGTCAGCTAACAATCTAGCAGTTTGGTTTATTGAATTCTGAATATTCTCATCTACCCAATTAACGTCTCCAGATAAGTTAAATGTTAATATATCAATACCGTCTAAAGCAAATCTTTCTTTAGTCTTTCTAGCAACCTCTGCTATAACATCATTCTTTTTTGGCTGAACTACACCAGTCTCTAATTTACCAAATTCTGCTGATAACTCTCCAGAAATATAAGGCTTAATAGTAGTTTCCATTATTAAATCCAAAGGAATTGCATCTACTCTAACATCATGAATCTTTGAATTTGGATTTATTCCATATGTAGATAAGTATTTATCTGTATCGCTAATCTTTGCAGAAGTTGTGATACCTACTGTAAACTCAGCACCATTTGAAGAACCAGCTCTGAAAGAATCGTCTTTCTTATTAGATCCCTTGTGAACCTCTCCAACCCATTCTTTTGCAACTATATTCTGAGAAACAACTACTACTTTCTTTTCTGGAATTACTCTAACATGAACTATCTTTGTCCAACCTAATGGCCCAACAGACTCTCTTGTTTTTGAAACTATTAACATTTTAGATGATGATTTAATCTTTGACCAATCTTCTCTTGTCCCATCAAATTTTTGAGTTTTATCATTTGCAATGTTATTTACTTCATACGCAACCTCGTTCGGCCTCACGTCTACGATTTCTTTCTTAGCTCCACAACCAGTCATCATCATTGTTGCAACTGCTAAAATCCCTAAACTTCTTAATGTTTTCTTCATAAATAAATCACTCCTCTTAATTTTTTATTTTTTTTATTATCTCTTAACCTTATACACATATTATATCATATTTTTTACTATTTGTCAACATTTTTTTTAATTTTCTTATGAAGTTGGATAATTCCATCTGTAATTAAGTAAGCACCAACACACGCTATTACGAATGTAACTACATTGAGTATTGAGTCTATTGCATTTGCGCTTCTCATTGATGCGTAATTTGCTTGAAATATGCTATGATTTTCAACTACAAAGTAATTCCTAGTTATTGAAACTAATTCCAATGATGCTATTGTTGATACTACCCTCAGTATCAAATTCACTATCTTCCTTTTCATAAAACCCCCTATTTATCAAATTCATCTTTAGCCATTTCGAATAGTAAAATTACTCCACATAATCCAAATAATAATGTAAAGCATTCAACAATAGCCAATATTAATGTACTAATTGAGAACAGTATACTATTATGTACATTCCCAGCTATCATTATCCTTAAATTTGGAAAAAAATCACTGCCAAGTGTTGATACACCGACAGCACATAAAACACACAAGAATAGGTAAAAGAAACCTCTAACAATCACTTATTTGCATCTCTCATTCTAGTGATATATGGTTTAAAGCTATCACAAGCCTCCGAAGGTGTTTTTGCATATTCTATGTATTCTTTTTGTTTTCCGTCTGACATCTTTAATGAGATTCCAGTCTCTACTAAACATTTTCCACCACAGTTGAAAGTACAATCATTACATTTTTTCATATTATTTCTCCTCCGTTTTATCTTTTATTTGTGCAGTATAAGATGCTACTGGCGTACCTTTTATATATTGATGATATGTAATTATTACATCTTCTGTCTCCAGACCTAATTTATGCTTTAAGTAATAGCTCACTATATCCCTCATTGTCTGTGTGTTTGCATCAAATTTAATTTCCATATCATCACTCCTCTTCTCATCTTATATATATATTATATCATTTTTACATCAAAATGTCAAATCTTTTCTTGAATATCTTCGATATACTCTATATCAAAATCTCTAATATCATGACCATCTTTCCACATCTCAGCCACTATGTTTCCATTATACACCTTTGCAGATTTTCTATGGGAAGTTAAGGACTCGTATCCCCAAGCATAAGCACCATTTTCTCTCTTAGCGATGAAGTTTAAGTCTTTAGTAGCCCATATAACCTTATCGTCACAGATAGCACAACCTCTTTTCTTTGCTCCAAACATGCTTGCACTAAAAGCATCTCCGCCATCTGACTCCATTAACAACCCGATAATTGATGCTGTTGTTATTATTTTTGCAATCTCATTATCGAATAACTCTGTCTTCATCAGCATGCAAGAATCATAAAAATTACTCCTCATTAACATGACCTCCTTCAACATAATCTTCGCAAACATTGTACTTATTACAGTTATCGCAATCGAAGTCACAATCTCCTTGCATTCTCCCAAGTCCTATTGTTATTCCACCGTAATATCCACTACCGTTTATATCAAATGCTACTTTTCTTCCATTTATTAAATACGTACCTGTTTGCCAATAATCGGCTTGCCATCCATTAGTGTCTAAGTCATCATCTATTATTTTACCATAATTGTCATGAATATAATTAACAGCTTGCCCCACTGAACAACAATCAATAGTGTAGCCATTATCTACTCCCCTTGGCTCACTCTTATTCTCAGCAAGTAATAAATCAACTACTCTTTTTATTTCTGCATTAACCATCTCTCTAATATTGCTCATTTAATCACTCCTTTTATCTTTATATAAGTATTATATCATTTTTCTTATAAAAAGTCAAGACTTTTTCATTACTCGTTATAAAAACCACAGTATGGACAATCCTCTAAATATTCACTTGCCGAAAGATACATCCCACAATTATAACATACAAACATATAAAACCTCCTTAGCTTGTCTCATCAGTACGTAAGGAGCTATCTTACGTAGACCAGCATTAGCTGGTTTCGACCTACTTATTTATTGTCTGACGGTGTTTCTGTATATCCTTTTAATATATCTATTATATCAGTATATACTCTTTCTACTATTTCTTTACTAGACTTGACATTATCCACAGTTACAAGACTTGCTGCGGCCATTTGCATCATAGTGTTCTTATTTGGTGTTATATTAAATAATATAGAACAAGTTATAAAAGTAAAGATACAAATTTTTATCCTTCTCTTGCATGTGTCATAGAAAGAATCTTTTTCTTCCTTTGATCTTCTTTTAAATTCATAGTCATCCCCAACACATGCTGCGACTACAAGACAAATAATAGCGGCGACAACAGAGATCCCCATGAACCATCCAAACATACACTTTACATCATCCAACATTGACATTAAGTAAATTATAAATGGGTGAATTACGTACATATACATCCTCCTGAAATTTTATATTTTTTTAGCTATATAATAAACCAATTCTTTTACTGCATCTTCCTTATGAGCCTTATTTTTATAATCTTCATTATTAGCCATAATGCTATCGTAATGATTCTTTGCTACGTAATGTTCTGCAAGTAATAGTTTTGAGTTAGTAGGTGATGACAATGTACAAGACAATAAGACAACACCTATTCCAGCACACACTAATCCCTTCTTATATCCCTTATCTCTAAGTTTTTCATTCTCCTCTGATGAGCCTCTTATTTCTGAAACTCCAGAGATCGTCAGCACTCCATAGGCAATAAGAATGACTGCAACTAAAAAGAGCAAGGCAGTAGCTAAATGAGCTACTGTATACCATATTAAATCAATACTAGTTACCATAGAAACCTCCAATTAATGAGCCTCAACATCAGATTCCCAAACTCGCTCTAAGTCTTCCCAAGTTAAACCATAATTCTCTAATTCTGCAGTTGTCTTTCTGATGTATTTTCTTCCATAATCTTGGAATCTATCCATATGCTTCGATGCCAACAATGCAACCTTGTGTATGTCTTCATTATTCATAAATACATTAGTGTTCTTCATCATAATTGATAATATCTGATATGCAGACGGTACTGCATGACCAGGATAAGACCATGTCCCATCTTCATTTACTACTTTAACATATGGTTTTGCTAAGTCGTGCAATAATGATGCAGTTTGCACTATTAATGAATATCCTTTATCTTCAGCATGCTTTCTAGCAGACTTCATATGACCACCTAATGATAAGTTATGATACTTTGAATTTTGATTATAATTATCTAATTCATCTACATAGTGCAATGGATCTTTTTTATTCTCTGTTGCCCCATCACCAATTATATAAGATATTTTATCATAATCCTCTTTTCCTTTTAAGTCAACAATATCCATTCCTTTTATCATGTTCATTATTACTTCAAATGGAAAGTTAGTTGCCTTAGCTCTTTCTTTTAATATCTCCAATTCAACATAAAATACGAAATATTGAACATCATACCCATAAGCTCTAGCCATATCGGTAAATCTTTTTCTATATTTTAATTTTAAATTAGTATTATCTATAAATACATGATGACCAGCATCCATTGCTTCCTTTAATCTCTCATCATATATTTTAGTCACTAACTCTTCATTAGTCATATTTGCCTTGTCTCCATGTAATTCCTCTCTTATCGTATCTCTTGATACAGAAACGCAACCAAACCACTCTAATTGCTTTGCCATTGTAGATTTTCCTGCTCTTGGTGAACCTACTGGTATAATCATCACTTTTTTCATTTAATCACTCCCTCTTTAATTTTATAATATATTATAACATTTTTTTTACAAAAAGTCAAGAGCTTTTTAGCTCTCAACATCTTACCAATCTAAAGTGAAACTGTAATAACCTTCTGAGACAAACAACTCCAATGCTTTTGAGTACTCGTCGTCATACCCCTCATCACCTTTGTACATACCAGTGATTTCAGATGCAAAATTAATTAAGCTATCAAAATCTACATCAGCATGTCTCTCTCCGTTTTCTAACATTGATTCCACAACAGCATCAACAAATCTAGATTTCTCCCTATTCGATAGTAAATATGTTTTATGTGGTCTAGTTATCCTAAGCACATCCATCTTATCCTCATCACACAATGCTATTTTCATCATTTTCTCTGCAATATTTGCAATAGCATCCTTATGAAACTTTATTTGCTCTTTATATGTCTCCATTAATCTTCTCATTTAATCACTCCTTATCAATTATTATATCTTATTATATCATTTTTTTCATAAAATGTCAATAAAAAAAAGAGGTATTAACCTCTCTTAATTAAACAGGGACATAAGGAAAGCCCAACCAATCACTATAATTAGGAATAGCAATAATAGTGCCCCAACCCCAAGAAAAATCATGAACGGAAATAGTGCTGGTAGGAATACTATAAACCAACTGCAATTTATCACACCAGCCAGTCTCAATATTATTAGTATTATTTGTAATATTAACATTCCATTACTCATTTATAACCACCTTTTTATCTTTTATTTTTACTAATGAAATTCCATAATGTTCCATTTGTCTTTCTTCATATTCCTTAATAAGTTTAGATGCTTTGCATATTCTATTAACTAAGAAAGAAATTGTATCCACATCACCCTCTGATAGTAATGCCAATGCAATTGTCATTGTAGCAACTTCTTTCTTCATAGTGTATCTTTCTGCATCATCATGTAGAAAGACATCCACTAAATCAATAAAATCATCTTTTCTATGTTGCCTTACTATATCCACTCTTTATAAATTTCCACAACTTCATTAATTGTTTCAGAGTTCACAGTGCTGCCTAATGCTTTCTTTATCATTCCAAACATTGCTCCTCTTGTTTTAGCATCTTCTAACCTAATACCAGCTACGACTAAAGCTTCAATAGCCTCTTCTTTAGTTAGTTGTTTTGGTAGGAATTCCTTAGCAACATTAACTATTTCTCTATTTCTCTCATCTTCAGCTATTTTTAATGATTTTTCCATTTGCTTTATTAATGTCTCTGCTATTTTCTCAATCTCTGAATCATTTGCAGTTTTCTTTTGAGCTATTTCAAAATTCTGAACCTCAGCTTTTAAAACTTTTAATGCCCCTAGTCTCATTTTCTCTTTGTTTCTCATTGCATTCTTTATTAATGTTTCAATTCTTTCTCTCTTCATAAATAAATCCTCCTCATTCTTTATACATATATTATATCATTTATTTTTCAAAATGTCAATAAAAAAATTAAAGGCAAGTGTTTTAATACTTACCTTCAATAGCAATACCCATTATATAATAATCAAAAGGTGTCAATTCTGAAACAACGACAGGCTTTACCTGCGGTTGTACAACACCTATGCCAGAAATTGATCTTTTCAATTCCTCAATCTCATTCTGCAGTAAACTCAACTTTGATATTATCTCCTCATTAGTCATACTCAATCCTCCTTTTCTTTCACTAGTTCATCAATTATTGAAGATAATGCATCTTTCCAACACTGTTGGCAACCTTTTTCACAGCATGTCAGCATACAGAAATCAGAAGGACACTTGTCTTCAATTAGAGCTTTTTCAAAATCATCTATCCATGACATAAGACACCACCCCTTTCTATGCTTATTAGAAAGGAGTATTTTTCATCTGGATCAAGTACAGTTATTATCCTAGGACTTCCCAACTATTATCCATGTATGGTATTATTGGCATGTCAAATGGCGTTACTAATTGTGACAAACCATGCTCAGAATCTGAATATACTTCAATTATGTCTTTTGCATATTTTCCATCCCCACGACTGAAAACTCCTTCGTGCTTAATGAATCCATCCCTATATATAGGTCTTGCATTATTCATCTTACTCATAATTTCAATTATCTTATCTTCGTAGTGGTAAGCATCCATAAGTTCATTTTTATTGACACCATTTTTAGGCTTAGAGCAAAAAGCAATAAGTTGTTTATACAAGCAAAGAGCCATCGCCTCGTTATTGTTTCTTCCTATTGATAGTCTACTCACCTTTTCACTATCCCTAAGAAGATCAGATAATGATATATACCCCTCATCTTTAGCAAATCTAACTAATGTGTCAGTAGAAAAATATTTTAATATATAATTCTCAGACAAAAGGTTCATAAAGTGCTTATTTTCCAATTCCCTATCAAAAAATGCCTTCATACCATTCTTAAACTCATCCCCGCATAATCCCATTACTCTAACATACTCTTTAGAGTATTTATTAGCACAACATGGGCATAAATCCATAACAATAGATTTAAGCTTCCAATAAACTTCAGAATCGGCAGAAACAGATTCCAATACATGGTATTCTTCTCCACAGTATATACACTTCCCTTTAATAGAATCTGCTTTAAAAAATTCCATTTTACCATTATTAAACAGCCTTCTAGTTGCAGAAGATCTACCATCGATAAGGTTACTCATATAGTGCTCATTAGTAACAAAATCCGATTTTGGCATATCATCAAAAGATATAAAATCATGATTTGCTATTCCCTCAATAAAACATTCAGTACATACAGATAGTTGATTGAAGACTGGAGACCCTCTATGATAAGTTTCTTCCTTTCCATACACATCTACGATATGATTGCCAGTACCATCGTGTTGTTTTCCACATATATCGCACTCAACGAGTCTTAAATCTAAAGCGACTCCATTTGAGACAACAGGTAATGATGACATATACTCAGATTCAGCATATGGTTTAAACATATGTCCATTAACTATATTTCTGTCTTTATCTAAGAACATAAAGGGCATAAGAGTTTCTTTCAATCTGATAGAGTTTGTAAAATCACATTTAGTGACCTTATCATCAAAATATCTTTTCAATCTATGACCAACATCTTCTATGTATATGAAATCAGATTTTAAACACTTTGGACATACGTAATCTATACCATCCATCATATCCTCTGGCTCATGATAATTATCAGTGTAATCTATAGTTTCATGATAAGTCCACTCATTGCCACAGCTAGAACATTTAACTCTAATATTTCCATTGGTATTTCTTAGTCCCATTTTATTTTCATAAAATTCACCAGAACTAGTATCTCTATCTTTTGATGCCATTGCCCATAGAGTTCCATCATGAGTAAGTCCAGAGAATGTATCCATGTATGGGTATGTATTAAATAGTCTGCCTATCTCTATACGTGCTCTTCCTTCAATATTTATTATCTCATCTTTAGATGTTATTGTGAATGTACCAAAGTCCTGTCTTGTCTTGAAAAAGTATCCATTTTTAATTGCCCAATTAGAGAATATTACTTCCTGCTCTGTTGATGCAGTATACATTCTATCCATTAATTTGATGATTCTCTCACTACCATCATCATCAGATAATATCACATTATCCCAAAGAATAGCTCTTCCAACTATTTCATCACCTTTTCCATCCTTTTTTAAGATTGCCATCTTTGCGTTCTCCTCATATACACCAAAGAAAGTTTGACAATCATCATATCTCATACAAGAGTGACCAAGTGTGCCTTCATTATATAAGTTGTTTTCTTCAAAATAATAATGTGATATGGCAGAACCATCAACTACCTCAACAGAATAGCATTTTTCACTAGCTAATGCTATTAATGACTCTATGTCTTTAGTAGACACTTCCTTTTCTGTGAAAAACTTTCTTAGAAATCTTCCTATCTTAGTTTTAGTTCCATATCTATTTCTGATAGATTGACTATGCAATCTCTCAAATATGAAAGATGTTGAGTCTTCATTAAGGTTTATATTATTATCCTTTAAAAATCTTTCATATTTTTCATTAGTAATGAAAGAAATTTTCGTCATATCATCATAAGAAAAATCCACATGGTCAAAACCACATTCCTTCTCTTTTGATATTTCCTGCATTTTATCTATTAAGTGAAATAGGTTCGCCTTTTCAAATAATGAAATTACTCTATTGCTTATAAATAACATTAAACATCACTCCCTTTATCTTTTATATAAGTATTATACCATATTTTTCAAAAAAAAGCAAGGCTTTTTTTGCTAAGCCTCGCTAACCTCAATACCGCATCTTTCTCTCATCCATTTAGCTAAAATATGCCTATGGCAAAAGTCTCCAGTTTTTTCATAGCACACAAGTACCTTTCCATCTACAAAACGTGCAAGTCTAATCTTTGAAGCATCATCAATGCTTGATTCAAGCTGTTCAATATAAAGTCGCTCGAACTCCTTCTCTCCCAAATATCCATCTAGCATCGCCTTCAGCAATGGTTGAGATGGTGCTAATCTGATAGCTTTCTCTCCAGTCCAACCATTTGGAACGACCCTACAAATTGCAATACAATCAGTAGGGTTTATTCCTTTTGATTTAAGACCAGAGAAGTATGATGTTCTAACCATATTACCCCTCCTTAAAACACTTTAGACAAACACCAGCAAAATGATTACCTACAGAAATCTCACTATCTGATTCTGGTTCAACAGTCATCTTATTCATTGTTGCCTTTCTTTTTCCACAGCACTCACACACGGTTGCTATCTCAATAATTTTTGTACAGTATGGGATTAAATGCTTTACAGTATCAAATAACTCACCTTTAAAATTACTCATAAGTCCATAACAAAACACTAAGACATTATTTTCTATAGAAATATCTACAATCTCATCTATATGCTCCTTAGAAAAGAACTGTATCTCATCAATAAGTATAAGTTCCTGACCATCATATATGTCTTTAATGTTGTCTTTTTTAGAAACTACAATAGCATCTTCCTCAAACTTTAGTGCCCTGCTCTTTATTTTTCCACCATCTCTTGCATTAACTTCTGACTGCAACACTAATACAGTTCTACCAGCAACTTCTCTATTCCTATGCAACGTAAGTAAAAGCTCACCACTTTTTCTCGAGCCAACAACTCCG
Source organism: Sarcina sp. (assembly GCA_051655925.1). Taxonomy (GTDB): domain Bacteria; phylum Bacillota; class Clostridia; order Clostridiales; family Clostridiaceae; genus Sarcina. The sequence continues at coordinate 24,354 of JBOGAY010000052.1, forward strand.
TAATTAAAAACTATTTTACTCATGTATCCTCCTATTGGGGTCTTCGACATATCTGTCACATTTATGATAGTAAATATTATCCACTACCTTACAGTGATTTTCGCAATTGAAACAACATTCAAATAATTTTATATATTCCATATGCCCTCCTTACATAAAATATTATATCATACTTTTACCAATTCTGCAAGTTTTTTTCTAATGTACAAGTTCTCTACCCAATAGATGTCTGGAGTCCATTCTGGTGAATATGTCATAATAATACAATCGTAATCCATATCAAATGCAAAATCATCAATATCTCCAAACCATTGGTAGTTTTTAACATCATTGGCCCAGTTTCCACAAAATAGTTCCTTTTCATCCATATCCATATCTTCATGATAATCTATATTAAAAATAATGTCATTCTCCTTGTCTACATATCTTAATATGTCTTGATGGTCTTTTATAAAAACAATTCTTTTATTCTTACTCATATGTTTTTTTATTATGTTATTTACGAACACGACCCTTTCATGATCCGGCTTCATCATTTCTCTATATGCTCCATACCTATCAGTACTTTTTAGCCATTCTACAAATTCATTCATTGGCATTGTGTTACTAAGTACTAAATCATTTAAAATATCTAAAAAACTACTAAATACAAAATCACAATCAATTGTCAATACTACTTTACTCAATTATCATCACCCCAATAATATTTTTGAAACAATGTAGCCCATAGATTAGCATTTACATTTATCATAAAAGCCTCAGTTGGAGATATATTAACTATTTTGTGTATCTCCCTTATTAGCTTTTGATCTTCAATCATTTCGTCCTGCGTTAAAGCCTCTAGCATCTTGTTTTGATACTCAATACCTTTTATTATAGTATCCATCTTACTTTCCAAAATACTAAGTCTGTCATCAATATTCATACAAAACCTCCATTAAAAAAAGGGCTTTCGCCCTTATAAGTCAAGTAAGTCAGGTGTGTTGTAAATAACTTGATTTGAAGAGCCTCTATATCCTTTCTCTTTAGAACAATCCAATTCACGTACGTATTTTCCATCTACAATAACATCAGAATACTTAAAAATCTCTGTCTTATCAGCTTTGGAAAGCTCTCTAACAGTATATCCTGTCCAAATCCAAATAGTCTTACTTGGAAATTCTTTCTTTACTTCTTTACATATCTTAAGAACCTCTGCATAGTTCCTACCAGACATAGGGTCTCCACCAGATATTGTAAGACCTTCAACATATGGACTTCTTAATTCGTGCATAATCTTTTCCTTATGTGAATCATCAAACATCTTTCCAGCACTATAGTCGTGTGTTTGTGGGTTATGACAACCAGCACAATTATGATGACATCCAGAGACCCATAGGGTTACTCTAACCCCTGGGCCATTATTGAAGTCACAATTATCAATCCTCATAAAATTCATTTAAAACCTCCGCATTCATTTATATTAGATTACATAGAATTTCTATCTTCTATCTCAGCCATCTTAGCTGCATTAAAAGTGTGATCTCCTTTTATTCTTGAATACCCCAAGTATCCACAATTCCTATTGAACTCTGTGATATTTGTACTCCCACACTTTGTACATTTTCCACCCATCTCAGGCTCTTCATGTCCACAATCTTCACAGCTTGTAGCATTAAAGTTTATCCCTTGATAGAATCCCATATTTATACCTCTAAGTATAACTGCTTTCAATGCTGAGATATTCTTAGGGTTTGGTATTCTAACATATTGAATGTGTCCACCAGTACACTTTTTGAACAGTTCGTTTTCAATATCCTGTTTTTCAAATGGTGTTATCTCTTCAGATACATGACAATGGAAACTATTTGTAAAATACTCTCTTACTGAGACATTCTCTACTTCTCCATACACTTTTCTGAACTGCTGAACTTGAGTACCACAAAGAGATTCTGCTGGAGTTCCATACATTGCATATAGGATACCATCCTCTTCTTTGTACTTTTCTATTTTTTCATTTATGAAGTCAAGAACTTTAGATGCGTATTGATTTCCATCAGCGAGTGAATGTCCAGTAGCTAACCATGTTAATTCATTCAATGCTGTAACTCCAAATGATATTGTTGCAGATTTTAATAGCGGTGCGATCTCATCATTAGCTCCTAAGAATCCACCATAAGCTCCACCTAGCATAAACATACATGGATTTGATGATGCTTTAGCCTTTCCAACATATTCAAATCTTCTTATATGTAATCTTCTTATCATTTGTAAGTAATACTCTAATCTTTCAAAGAAGTCAACATCAAGGTCTTGAGCCTCTTCAAAAATCATTGGCATATTTAATGATATTGCACCAAGATTTATTCTTCCTTCAAATATAAGTTCATTTTCACTATTTCTCCAGTTAGATAAGTAAGCTCTACAACCCATTGGAGATACCCATTTACCTTCTCTCTTATGTCCATCGCCAATATAGTCTGGATACATACACTTAGAAGAACACGAAACAGATAAGTCAAATAACCATTCAAACTCTTTACCATCACCATGTACATCATAATTATGCAAGAATACTAATTTAGGGAATATCATACTCTTTTTCTTTCCAGGCTCTCCATGTCCTTCCATTCTAACTTCAAGAATAGCTTTTGAAACATCAGCTTCCCATTTATCAGTACAATCTCCAAATGTAAACGTAACGAATGGGAAAGAACCTCTTGCAGACAATTGCTTTAATGCGGCCTCGAACCCTTGGAATGATTGTTTTAAATCGTTAAAGGCTTCTTCCTTTGCATATTTTGGAACCATATCGTATGGAACACCATATCTTTTCATCTTTTTTACATAAGAGTCATATGTCTTTCTATAATACTTTGCGAATATCTTATCTACTTGAGGAACTGTAAGTCCTCCATACTGCTGTGCAGATATATTTAAAATTAAGTCAGATGCTCTACTTACTGCTCTCTTTATGTCTTTTGGTTCAGGATAGTAAAAACCATCAAGTTCATAGCCGCCTTCTAAGATAGTTCCTATTCTAGCTAAACAGCAGTTATACATTGGTAGCATCATATCTTTTAAGTCGTGAATGTAGAAATATCCATTTGATATTGCTCTTATCTCTTCTGCAGATAGGTGCATTGATTGAAAATATTCCTTACAGAATGTTTGAGAAATCTCTGTTCTTTGAGTTGAAATATATTTCATATCACAGTTTGAGTTCTCTTTGTTTGTACCACTAAGTATTCCATCAATTTGGCTTTTTATCTTATCTTCAGTTCTCCCTACGTCCATTTTATAGTTCCTATAATCTCTATAAGACTTAGCAACTTTCGGCGATATTTGATCAAGGCATGTTTCTACAATCATATGTAAGTCAAATACATCAACTTTTGAAACATCTCTCTTTTTTAATTCTTCCAATACAAGATTAACAACAAGTATTTTATCATCATTAGATAATTTAACCCCTGCTCTTCTTGCACTTTTGCTTATAGCTACTTTTATTTTATCACCATTGAAGTTTTGAATTACTCCATCTTTTCTACGCACCTGTATATTCATGTTACCTCCAAATTTTTCTTTTATTAAACTAATAATGTTGGAATCTCTTCTTTTTTCTCCTCTTGGCCACCAATAAGGACATATTTTAATCCCTCATCTTCAGCCATTATGTTTCCAATAGTTGTTTCATATATTTTATCAGTATTTCCTTCTGGTAGACTCGCTAAGAACTTTATAGCGTCTTGCGGAGTAGCTAGTAAAACTATTGCCTCTTGGAATACACCATCCTCATCAGTAGGTAATGAAACCGTTACTAATTCTTTGCCTACTTCTAAATCTCTACCTATTAAGTATACTTTAATATCTTTCTTATCCATATGTTTATTCCTCCTATTTTTTATTTTATTTTATCCTAGTGGACATTGTTTTTATTATTAGATTTTTATAGGGCATTATCATTTAAAGATATGATAACTGTCCCACACCCATCTTTTATTTTGTATACATTATTATACCATATTATATTAAATTTGTCAAGTAATTTTTTATCACACGCTAGTACTATCTTTGAATAATTGTGTGAGGGTAGGTTGAAAATTTTTTCAGGAGGCTCGAAATGATGACACCAAAACATATAGAAGATGTCGCAGCTGGAATGAATAGACACGGCATGGCTACCTACTTAGTAATTTTCATTTGTGGACTTTTCATCTTCTCTAATTATATGTTATTAGGGAAAATAGATGGAATGCTTTCAAGAATGGACTCACTTATTGAGAAACAGATAGTTATTTCTGATATGAGCGTTAGAATGATTGATGTTCAAATTCAATCTAATGAAATTAACAGAAAGATGGATTACTTAATCCTAAAAGCCAACAACGACGAGGCAGTAATCAAAGCGTTGTTCAATTCACCTACAAAGCAAAAGTAAAAAGAGCCAGGGTCTAATCTGGCTCTTTTTCTTTATCTATTGGCGTTTTTAGGTAATCTAAAAGTGTTAATAAGGCACAACCTGGATCTACAAAAACTTCTTTATTATCTTTCTCTTGCATCAATTTCCTCCAAAATTCTTTTTATTATAACTGCCTTTGGCGCTGGTGCATGTGGCAACACAGCAGTTAAAAGTCTATAAACCTCATCTTCCCTCATTGCAGAGTAAGGTTTGTATAATAGCAATGAATCATCTTTGGTAAGATTAACCATTCTAGTTATACCAGACCCGTTCGAATACCCCAATGCGGTAACTAAGTTGACGACATCTCTATTGGTCGAAACAGTTTCAACTACCTCTATTACCTTTTCCTCAATTTTCTCAACCTTCTTTTCTCTGTTTTCAATCTTCTTTACCTTACCATCAAAGTAAGATGGATTAATAGGTTTCTGCTTTTGTATCCAATATTCCAAATCATCAAAAACATCAGATGCCATAAAATTATTAGTTAGTAATATTTCCTCATATAATAAGCTCAGTAATTTTAATATCCTATCCTCATTGATTTGTGTGGTGTCAAAACCACCAGCAGATAACTCTTCGCCTATTTCCGAATCTATTTGAAGATACCTAGGCGATTTACGCCTAGCGCACCCAATAACGATATTATACAAATTATTCATGTTATCTCTCCTCTACTGACTTTATCTTATTCTCATGTTCTACATAGAATTCTTCAAATGCAGTTCTTGTATGGAAGTATAGCTTTTCGAATCCTTCATAATGCACGATAAAGTTAGGTTCTTCTACATAATATCCATCTTCAGTTTCTACTATATCGTTACTACAATCAGTACATAGCCAAATACTTGCATCTTCAACATATATAACATTATTATCATAATATTTGAAGGTTCCACATTCTTCACAGTAGTATGTTTCATCAGTTGTACAGTAATCACCTATATCATCAGCCCATACATAATGCTCATCTATACAATCATCACAAATCCATTGTCCATCCCTAACGTAATGACCACATTCTTCACTTGTAAACCATTCTTCACAACATTCGCAATAGTAACTATCATCATTACCATCTGTAGAATCTAAGCATCTGTCTTCCCATAGGTATGAAGATGATGAAATTTCTTTGTTTGTTTCAGAAAGAGAACACAAAGTATCCATATATGGATATTGCTCATACAATCTATCTAATTTCTGAACAAATATATCATCAGTATATCCAAGTTGAAACATATCTCCGTTTGGTTTTACTATTTTTCCAATCCCATATCCTTGAGATATTTTTCTGTGATAGTTATTATCACGTGCCCAATCGTAAAATAGCCCGACTTTAGATGTGCAACAATATATCCTGTCCATTAATTTTTCCTTTGATTTTTCTACAAAAGTGTTGCCATCGACAATACCGAAAGATAAATTATCCCATAATATGGCTCTTCCGTATATTACATCATTCTTATCATTTACTTTTCTAAGCACTGCCATCTTTGCAAGATTAACATATATATTAAAGAATGGTTGGCAAGAAAAATATCTCATACAAGATGAGTTTAAAGCCCCACAATCGTCTGCATATGTATCCATATCATAATATTTTCTAATATCCTCGCCTTCTACAACATGTATCTCATACAGGTCTTTTGATAAGTAAGATAATATCGATTCTATCTCATTTTGTAGTAGCTCTCTACCAAGAATCTTTCTTAACATTCTTCCAGGCTTTATCTTTGTTCTTATTGAGAAATAAATATTGTGGTCATTAAAGTCGCTACCAGCAATCTCAAATACCTCATCCGAATCTGGCTTATACTTCTTAGTATTTACATAGCATATCATGTTACCAATGAAGTCTATAAAGTTAAATTCGCCCTCTCTTTGAGTTAACTCAATTTTTCTATTCTCAATTTCTACTATCATATGTCCATTACCAGATTCTGATAAAACCTTCATAAAATTTTGACTAAAATACATAAAATATCATCTCCTAATGTTCTCATTTAATACATATATTATATCATATTTTTTCGGAATTTGCAAACTTTTTTTTAGTGACTACGGAAAAGAAACTCTTTTAACTTTTGTGAGCAAAAAACAATCACCTAGGGAGGTAATAAGATGTTCGGAAATAAAACAAATTATGGGGGAATGGCACCAATGGGTCAAATGGGACAAAGACCAACTATGGGTACTCAACCACAAATGGGTGGGATGCCAATGCAACCACAATACACTCAACAACCACAAATGCCACAGCCACAGCAAATGATGCAACAACCTCAAATGCCAATGCAACCACAATTTCAACAGCAGATGCAACAGGCCGCACAGCCAATGCAACAAATGCAACAACAAATGAATCCACAGATGCAACAAATGCAACAGATGGTGCAAAATAATCCACAAATGATGCAGAGTCAACAAGCAATGATGCAATATATGCCACAAATACACCAAGAATATCTACAAACAGAGAGGGGTAGTAAGTTCAAGGAGGAAATGGATGCATACCAAGCTTTCGTAAGAGATAAGCTACAATCTTTCGGAATAAATATGTAAAGGTGGTAAAGTATGCTAAATTTTATCAAAAAACTCTTTAAAAATCTTCTAATGATTATTGGTATCGAAGACAAGAATGGTGACGGAAAATTAGACTCAAGTGAGATAATCACTGGCATATTAATATTAGTCGCTCATGCTGGTTATTACGTAAGACCATTAACAGATGAAGATATTAAAGCAATACTTGATTTCTTCCAAGTTACTGACGTAGAAATGCTAAAGTCAATTAATCTTTCCAAGATTATACATGGCTTAGTTGAACTAGGGTTAGCAAGAAGAAAGAAATAAAAAAGAGGCTTAACGCCTCTTTTTTTTCTTTTGTGATGCATTTGCTATCATAAGAATAGCTTGAATTGCATTCTCCTGTCTTGTTTTTCCATTTTCAACAGCTGTTGAAATTATAGTAGAAACCTCTTTTATAGCCTCTTTTCTATCTAACGGCCCAGTTTGATTTCTTAATTCTCTTACCTTATCTCTTGATTCCTCATCATTTATAAATAGTATTTTTTCAACACTATTTATAGTATTCAAATATCCACTAGAGCTAACTGCTAGTGATAATGCTTGTTCTACACTTATTGCCATAAAACCCTCCTTAAAATTTTCTTAATTTATCATATTTTCTCAATATTGATTTTTCATTAGTTACGTCTAAAAACTCTAATATCTTTCTTGCCTCTGCTTTAGTTTGCTCATCATTAAAATCAACATCATATTCTGTAATCTTATTTCTCATTGCAGTTGCAATCATTCTTATATCCTTTAAAATGCTTAATGCTGATTTTGCTACACCGTGTTTTACTTCCTTAGTGTGCGACCTTCTTCTTATATTAGTTCCTTGACCTTTATGCTTATTGTATTTTGCAGTTTCAATCTTCCTATTCCATAATTTTGCTAACGAGTTTACGTCTTCGTATTGAAAAATGTAAGCTAAGTATATTTCTCCACCATGTCTTAAATTCATTTCAACCATCTCCTCTGTAATATTTTATATACATATTATACCACAAATTGAGACTTTTGTCAAGAAATTTTTGTGTTGTCTTCGTAAGTCCCATAAACGTACGATTTACCTTTAAAGAAAATTACATAAAAGGTAGATGTCTCTGTCTTCACATAATCACCAGATCGTAATGCTTTATCTCTTTCATTTCTAAACGCAGATGGCTTTCTAATTCCTTTATTATTAGCTCCTATACTAAAATCCCATATTTCTTGCCAATTTTTGGAGTTAATCTCATTCCTACCTAATGTAATAAGACCATTTGTTATAGTAGCGTCTGGAAAATACACTGGTGTTCTAGGCATAGTTTTTGAATGTGTTTTTATTCTATATTTCTGCTCTTTTACCATAATCTCTTTATCTTTTCTTTCACACATTTTTGCTGTTAATGATTGGTCAAATGTAGTATTTACATATTTTATTCTTACAACATATGAGCATAAAGACATTAAAGAGCTTTTTATAAATTCTTTCATTGCGTATATGCTAGGCTTAAACTCTCTTGAAGGTATTATTTTAAAATTCATAATTATATCTTCAAAGGATGATATTTCTTTACCATATTCAAAATACACATTGGCTTCCCAGTTCCCGTATATCGCTTCAGTTGAACTTATGTATGATTCTGCAATACCTCCATATAATGCTCTTATAAAATTAGCTAATGCTTTAGTTTTTTCTTCACTGCTAAATGCTTCTTTTTCTAATGATTGCATAGTGTGTAAATTCTTTTTAAATACATACTTAGAGATAAAAGATAGCATGTTCTCATCATGAAAAGACCAATACGGTTTAGATGTCTTATGAGTGGAAAGTTTTACAATCTCAATTTTAGATATTAACTCAATTCTATTCTTATTAAAATAAGGACTCTTATTTGAAACTTTTATACTCTCTGTTGCAAATTTCTTAAATATATTTTCAACACCAATCTCCCCTATAGATTGCTTTACAATTGATGTTATCGACACCCCTTTTCCATCTAATAGTGCTCCACCTTCCAACCTCTTTGCATTCTGCTTTTTTAATGAGAATTTTAAATCACCAACGTATCTAGCATAATACTTACCTTTGTCTATTTTAAATTGTCCAATATTTACAACTGTATCTGTTTTAGGTTGAGTAACACCAGATGTTTCAACATACTTATGAGACCCCAATACACAAAAATCATTCTTACCTTCTACATCATATTGCTTCATATTGCTTGATGACCTATTTCCACTATTTGATGTTCTATGATGCATTGCCTCTCTTATATTATCCCATGCTGATGTTCCATGTTTTACAACAATTCTTGGTTTTGCTATTATAAACCAATCCTTATTATTGTCACTACCTTCCTTACCTAATGATGTCTTTTTAAAATATCCCATGCCATATGTCTTATACGCCCTATCTGGATCAGCCATTGATGTTATCTTTCCAAACATTTCATAGATGTTTCCTTTATCGACATATATAGCCATTATTCTCTCAGAATCTATTTTATTTATTGACGATGCTGGTATTAACTTATTAAAAGCTCCTGGGTTTCTAAAGAAAAATTCAACGCATTCAAATATCATATCCAATTTATCTTTAGTAGATATTGGCTGAGAATTAACATATTTTAATTCCTTTCCCCCAATTTGAACATTTGTAACCTCATCGCCTAACCATTTTCTTATAGAGACTTCATAAATACCTTCTTCTGAACCTTGTTTTATTCCACCAGAAAACACATAGTCAAATATTACTTCCATAGTATCAATAACTTTAACTTCTTCTATTTCCCTATCATTGATGTCTTTTTTTCTATATGTTACAGATACATTTGCATCCTGTATTGGAGATTCTGCTATGGTATTCTTTTCTCTTGTGAGTCCACCATTCGGACCGACTATTATACCAAAAAAATTGTACATAACATCGACAAATGTTGCATTATCCTTATTTTTCATCACAAAAGATTCTAATACTGTTTCATCTGTTATTGTTTTAGACATTATATCACCTCAATAATATAAAAAGAGGAGCTACTGCTCCTCAAATTATAATTGTATAGACTCTAATATTTCTCCAACTTCTTCACAAGCCTTACCTCTTTCAACACTAGAAAGCGATAATGTAGCTACTGATTTTGCATCTTTTAAAAATCTGTTTGCTATAAACAGAGCTGATTTATCAGGACTGCTCATTGAAGATGTACTTTGAAGTATATCTCCAAGTAATATTAATTTTGAATTATCTGTTATTCTTTGACATAAACATTTTAAAGTATCAAAGTTTAATGATTGTGCCTCATCTACTATAATATATTTTCTATCGAATGATGCTCCTAATACAGAATCTAAAGACATTAATGCAACTTCTCCTTTATCCATTCTATATTGAATTTCAGACTCTCCAGCATTTAACATTATACCGTCCTTTTTAAAAGGTTTCTTTTTCCCACCTGATAGAACTTCAAAGTTAGATGTATAGTTTGCAAATTGTGGTAACAACTTATCAAGTAAGTCTCCAGGAAGGAATCCAACTTCCTCTTGTTTGCTTAATGGTGCTAATGATTTAGCAAGTATTAACTGATTGTACTTTCTGTTACTTTTTTCTCCATCCTTAATGACAGTATCTATTCCTTCCATACCTCCAGCAAGTGCTAATAATGTCTTACCAGTTCCTGCTCTTCCAGAAAGGATTATTATTTTTATATCATCATCAAGTATTGCATCAACTAAGAATTTTTGCTCCTTATTTCTTGGTGTTATTCTACATAAACTTTTATCATCTCTCACTGTTACAACCTTACTGCCTTTTACCTTCCCAAGTCTTGTTGCGTGTCCTGACGCTGATTTTATAACTAAGTATTGATTAGGATGTAAATCCCTAGTATCTATTTTTGATAAGTCGTTTATTTGATTATCTTTAACTATAATATCTTTATGTCCTGAATATATGTTGCATAAGAAAGCTCTATTTGGATTTTTAATAAATTCTACATTTTTATTAGATAATCTCATTAACAATCCTAATGACCTATCTGCTGTGTGTAAAACATATTTAATATCATCTGATATATCACTTCTTAATATCTCTAAGTTCATGAAATTATCATCAGCTTTTATCTCATCTACAAATGGACTTGTCTTATTCTCTAAGTCATCATTAGGAGATAGTACATATATATTCTTTGCCCCATCATGATATATGCAAGCTTTCTCTTCAGAGTATTTAGGAAAATTCATTCTTCCATTAACTGCTCTAGCCTTAAAACCAACTACCCCTTCTCTTTCTTTTTGTACATCTAGTTCTGAAAAAACAGAAAGCGGTACATAAATAACTTTGTTCTCATATGATGTTAAATCTGGGTCTGCTAATAAAATACAAGTGTCTAATACTGGTACTACATTTCCTTGTTCTTTCAACATTAAATCAACTATCTTATTGGTATTTTCGATTTCCTTCATTATGTCCTTAAAGTTGTCCATACATATCCTCCCAAAAATTTTATACTATATTATAACATATTTTTTTATTTCTGTCAAGTTAAACTTTCTTATAATTTATCTTTCCACTGTATTCAGTGGTTTGTCGTCTAAGTAAAGACCAGAATGTTTTACCAACAGAGTGTGAATGTGTCCCAGCGGCCATTTGTGCAAACATATCAAATAACTCAGAGCTGTATGTATATTCATATATTGTATTATTCCAAAATAAGATTGCTATAATATTTCTTTTAGGAAAATATTGCATTGCCATAATATGAGAACTACTACATTTTATAGAATATGCCTCTGCTCTTTTACTCCAATATAATCTTCTACCATATCTAGATATGGTTTTAAATGAATCTGAATCTGTCTCTTCAGCTCTCTTTCTTCTATTCCTATTTATCTTTGCCATATATTACTCCTCACTATTATATATCTCATCTCTAAGATATTTATATTTAGTTTGTGTCAAATAATTTACTTTAGAATGCATTCTTATAATCTTATTATTGCATAAGTTTCTTAAACACATCCATCTGTCATGGCTTTCATTATCTTCTTCAGTTGAGCAATCAAATAAATCTCTCAAGTCTAATATGGAAAGGTAAATATCAACATACTCTAAAAAATCTTCTTCACTTCTTATTCTTACGCAGTCTAATCTTGCCATAGAATTAAACCACATAGTTACTGCAACCTCTAAAAACGAATCACTTAATATCATATTACTCCTTTAAAAACTTTTTTCTGTGTGTGTTTATATATTATACAATATTTTTCTAATTTTGTCAAGAAATTTTTGTTATAGATAGTTTTTTTCTATGTGTGATTTTCTATATAAGTTAAAAGAACTCCTGAAAGAAAAAATGTAGCAAAATTAGTAGCTTGAGAAAAATTTTATTGACTTTTATATTAAAGTGTGGTATAATATATTATAAAGATAAGTGTGTGAATAAAATAATAGGAGGATTATGGTGATGTAATATGAAAAATATTATTAGTGAAGATGTTGAAATATATATAGATAATAAATATAAAAATATAGTTAATAAAGATAGTAATAAAGAAACTCTATTTAATTTTAATAGTTTTATAGATTTTATGAATACTATTAAAGATAAGAAGATAATAATATTATGTGATTTAGATTTTGATGGTTTTAGTTGTGCCTATATATTACATTCAGTATTTAAGGATTTAGATTATGATTTTGATATCCATATAGGAACTAGGAAGAATGGATATGGGTTAACTAAAGTAGCTATTGACAAATTTAGGAAATTAGGTTATAATGTATTAGTAACAGCTGATTTTGGTATTCAGCAAAAAACTGAAGTTGATTATGCTTATGAAGTGGGATATGAAAATGTGTGTGTTATAGACCATCATACAATAATAACTGATAAAATACCAGAATGTGATTGTGTCATTAATCCTAAATTTAATGGTAAGAATTATCATTATTATACTTTATCTGCAGGTGGAGTATGTTATAAATTATTTAAGGATTATTATAATTTTATGAACTTGGATTATGATTCTAGTTCTGATTTATTAAGGATGTGTGCTATGTCAAATATTGCTGATATGGTAGAGCTTAAAGATGGGACATGGGAGTTCGTAAAAGAAGGACTTTCAATACTCGAAACTACTAAAGATAAGAGATTGAAAAAGATGATGCATAAAGCATTACAATACAAAAAGAAGTTAACTGAATTAGATGTGTCATTCTCCATAGCTCCAGTTATTGGTTCTGTATCAAGGTTGTCTGAACCTGAAAAAATAACAGTTCCTTTTATTAAAGGAGATATTTCGAAGTTTGAAGAAATGCAAGAGTTAAATTTACAGAGAAAAGAAATACAATTTTCTGCTGTCGATAGGGCAATAGAGAAGATTGCGAAAGACAATAGTGCTGATATAATATTTTATATAGATGAAGAAATCCCTGATGGTGTTTGTGGTTTGGTTGCCTCTGGTATTTCAAAATTCTTTAATAAGCCTGCTGTTGTTATGAATAATAGGGGGGAATACTATGGTGGTTCTGGCCGTTCTGTTGGTACTTTTAATTTATTAGAGGCATTAAACCAAGACACATTCTGGAGAAGTGCAGCTGGACATGCAATGGCTCTTGGTGTTTCTATTGATAAAGATAAGTTTGATATGATTGCAAATAGTGAAAGTATTAAGAACTATGTTGACAAACATAAAGAAGAAATGAATTATGTTGAAGACTTTTATCAGATAGAGTTTTGTGAGGTAGAAAATTATTTTCATTATATACAACAGTATGCACCATTTGGTCAAGGAAACCCAAGACCTAAATTCTATACGGAGAATATAGATATAGATAATTATTATTACAATAGTAGAGCAAATATGACATTATTAAAATTAACTCCAGTTGGCGACCGTTGGGGAGTTTGGTTAGATAATGTGGTAGATATACAAGGAATATCATTCTTAGACCATGGAGGGATATGTGTTGGAGACACTGTTGATTTATGGTATTATTTAGATGATGTGGCAAAAATTATGCTTGAAGATATAAGGATGGTAGAGCTTTATGAGGAAATATATTAATTATTTAAAATATGTATTAGAACATAAGAGAAATGTATTTAAAATATGCTGGAAGAAAAAAATGTATATTCATGCGTTCACTCATGATATTAGTAAGTTTTATCCTAGTGAATTTTTTCCATATGCTAGACATGATTTCTCCTCTCAAGAACATGATGAGGAGTTTGAAAAAGCATGGGATAAACACAAACAGAGGAATAAACACCATTGGCAACATTGGGTTGGTCGTGATATGCCAGAAAAGTATATGGAGCAAATGCTATGTGACTGGGAGGCAATGAGCGTAAAATTCGGAGGCTCTGCAAAAAGTTACTACGAGAAGAATAGATACAGTATTGACCTTTCCAATAAGTCAAGATTCATACTTGAATCAAAGCTTGACGTATTAAGAGAGAGTGACTGTTTATTATCTGCTGCGACACTCCATATGAAAAATATTAGTAATAAAAAATAATTTGACACTTTAAAAAAAATATGATATAATATTTGTATAAGTTAAGTGTAGTTGAATTATTTTATGTATTGGAGGGTTTATGGAGAGTAAGAAACCGATTTTAGTATTAGATTACTCAAAGTTAGATGAGTTCTTAGAAAGTACAAAAGAGCATAACTCAAAAAAATCTTTAGAAAGAATTAAAAAAAGAATTGACAAAAATAAAAAAATATGATATAATATTTATGTAGTTCAGTTGAGAGATTAAAACTTTCTGTTAAGTCAGATGTATTTAATTCTTTCTTCTGAGTTACAAAAAAATCTTGACAAATTTTAAAAAGTGTGATATAATATTTATATAAAGATAAAGGGAGTTGATAAGTATGTATAAAATATTAGAAGTTTTTACTGAATTAGGGATGACTGAAAGAAGTGCAAAAACTATGAGAACTAGAATTTGTAAGCAAATAGGTAAAGTACCTAAAGAAGATTATACTTTCAATGAGTTAGAAGAGATTTTAAGTGCTATGAGTGGTAAATACAAAGACTCGGCTACAAAATACATATTTGAACAAAAGGCTAAAGATTATAATGTTGAAGTAAAGAAAGTAGCATTAATTGAAAAACAAGATGATTTCGATTACATTCCTAAGATATTTGATTTAGTATGGGTCGGAGTTGGAGAAGAAAGAAACAAAGGTGTGGTTATTGCTAGAGTTAATGGCAACTATGCTGATGTGATGATGTGCAGTGGTCAACTTGAAGGACAAGAGGTAAAGATTAGAGTTAATGACCTTTTTGCTAGAGAGCGTGGCGAAAAATAATTTTTTTAAAAAAGTGTGTGAATTTAAAAAATTCATCTTTATATGTATGTGAGAAAGGGAATAACCCATAAAATAAAAATAAAAAACCGTAGGAGGAAACAAAATGGCTAAAAATGTAAAGGACGTATTAATTACTAACATCAAAGGATTATCAAAAGAGAGAGGTTCTAACTTAAACAAGAAAGAAATCGAAGAGGTATTAGTTATCATGAAAGAGGCAATCGTTAAGACTTTAACTGAGACTTCAGGAGAGTGTCAAATCGACTTCCCAGGAATCTTATCAATTTCTAAGACTTATGTAGAGGCTCAAGAGAGAACTAACCCAGCATCAGGAGAAAAATTCCAAGATACAGCTAAGTTCACAGTAAAATTCAAAGGTTCAAACGCTATGAAGACAAAAATCAAAGAAGCTACTGCTGATGAGGCTGCAACATTTACTCCAGAAGTAACTGAAGCATAATACAAGAGGACTAAATGTCCTCTTTTTTTATTTTGCATGAAGAACTGATTGTTAATTTCATGGAAAGATAAAAAAAGTCTTGACAATTTTAGATATTTCTGATATAATATAAGTATAGAAAAAAAGAGGGAGTGATGTACATGAAAAAGAAAGTAACATTGTGCAAGGAACTAAATATGGAAATGTATACTATGACACAAAAAGAAAGGTTTGATTACATACGTAATGTATTAGATAGTAAGTCAATACCATATCATGAATATAATGGGAACATAGTATCTGCTAGATTCTTTAATGAACCTATGTTCGTAGCACATTTGGATACAGTAAGTGATTTAGATATGGTAAAACCAATATTCTTTGATAGGATGAGGAATGTAATTTATAGAGATAATGGGATTTTAGGTGCTGACGATATTGCTGGATGTGCTATATTATTAAATAACATAGAAGATATTAACTTTGGATTCTTCCGTGATGAGGAGATTGGAGGACTAGGTTCTGATGAAATGACTAGAGATAGGGACTTCTTAGATATGCTTGAACATTATGAAGTCAATTGTTTTATAGAGCTTGATAGGATGGGAAATTCAGACATAATAGGATATTCAAACTTCTACTGTGAAAAAGATTTAGAAGAGGCTATAAATTCAGTTCTTACAGGCTATAAGCCAGAGCGTGGCGTATGGACAGACATAGATAATCTAAAGGAGATATTGCCAGGCGTGAATCTTTCTGTCGGATATTATAATCAGCATAGACATACAGAGTATCTTTGTATTGATGAGTTTTTGAATATAAATTCAAAAATACCAGATTTGAAATCACAACTAGCTGGACTAACATTTAAGAGTGCTCCAGAAGATCCATGGAAAGAATATTATAAAAACTATTCGAAGACTAATGGTGGGTGGTCAGGTTTTTCTTGGTTGCAACCAAAAAAGAAACTTACTGACAATATGGTAGACTATGTTAGTCAGAAGTACTGTATGAATAGAGAGGACATTGTATCATTAGGATATGACTTCCTTAATGATGAAGGTATGTTAGATGAGTATTATTCTTTTGGCTTTGATGATGAGGAAAAGAATGATGATAAAAGCATAATAGGTAAATACTTGCAGGAATTTGAAGATGATGAAGAGAACTATATGTTCTTATAGAATTACGGGGCTTTGCCCCGTACTTTTATGCCTATATATATGTATAAAAAATTATACATAGATATATTCATAAAATTTTTTACGGAGGTATAGATGAGAAAAGACATTATTTTAAAGAGTTTAATTAGAGTTAAAGAGGAATTATCTACTAAGGTTGAGAAACATGGGACATTAGGAGTGTTTCAATGTGGAGGAGATGCTAATACCGATCGTTATGTAAGAGCAAAAACAAAAGAATTTATAAAAAATGGACATACGGTTCACACAGTAAAACTATCTGAAGAAACTACAGAAGAAGAGGCAGTTATACAATTTTTAAAACTTCAAGAGTCATGCGATTATATAGTCTTACAAGAGCCAAATATTCATTTGGAAAAATTAACATCACTATTGGATAGAGACAAAGATATTGAATCAATAGGTATAGATCCGACTACGCAATCAGTATTAGATATACTTGATTATATGGACATATCAAGAAATTCAATTATAAGTGTATGTGGTCAAGGAGCTTTTGGTAGAAGGATAGTAGATTCAATAATGAAAAGAGGGAATACTGTTTTTTCATTGAACTCAAGAACAGAATGTCAAGTAGAATTTAGAGCGTGTAGTGATATGACTGTGCTTGTTTTTGGTAAAGGGACTTTTAAACCAATACCTTCTGAAAGAATAATAGATGTATCATTCAATATTGAAGATGAGGATTCTGTATACAATGATTTCTATGCTACTCCAATGATTGGTGGAACTGGAAGATTAACAACTTTAAACTTATTAATAAAATTCAATGAATTGATGGGAGGTAGGCGTGCGTAAAATTATATTATCATTATTTGTAATGTCTCATGTTGCTTTTGGCAAGGTAACAAAGGTTGAAGGAGTAGCTAGCTGGTATGGTGAGCCTTTTCATGGCAGAAGAACATTTTCAGGAGAGGTATATGATATGCATGCAATGACTGCGGCATCAAATAGATTCCCAATGGGGACTATAGTTAAAGTAACTAATAAGAGTAATGATAAGCACGTTGTAGTAAAAATTAATGATACTGGTGCTTTTAGTAAAAAGTACGGTAGAGAAATAGATTTATCCAGAGCAGCTTTTGCAAAGCTGGATAAATTAGGTAGAGGTCTATTAGAGGTAGAGGTTGAGGTAATAAAAAAGGCAGAAAAAAGATAAAAGGAGTGCAAAAGTGACAACATTGACTATGAAACACAATGATAGTTGTTGCTCGGTGTATGAAATCATCTTCTTGCTAAAAGGACTTAACATTAAGTTTGTTGAGTTCTTACCTTCCCATATGAAACAAACATGCTTTGCTGTCCTAGTAAATGATTTAAAATCATTTGGAATAGAACCAGTTATGATTACAAATAAACAAAGCGACTTTTTAAAAGCGAAACAAAAGGGAATAAAATACATAAGTAGCAAATCAAAAGAAGAAACACATGGTTATTCACTGTGGCTATCTAGTGCGATAAAATTTTCTAAATATAATAAGGATATAGATTATAAAAGCAGAGCTTTATGGTGGAAAACAGACAAAGGAATAGTAGCTAAGTTCACAAATAAGACTGGCGAAAGAATATTATTAGGTGTTATTGATGGTATCGCTGAGAGAATTAAGGGTGTTTACGAGTAAAACGTAAGCACCAATTTTTTTTCTTGACTTTTTGAAAAAAAGATGTTATAATAAGTTATATTAAAAATACAGGAGTTGGTAAAATATGACAAAGAAAAGAGTAGCAGAGTTTTTAAAAGCAATGGTGCAAAAAAGAAAAGCATTAGTCAATCCAGAATGGGTAGATATGCTTGACGAATATGAAGCTTTAAGAAAAGGAAAATTACTTAGAAGAAAGAAAGCTGATAATGGGTGGTACGAATATCATATCACAACAAAAGGAGAGCAATTATATCAAAAGTTAAAAAATAAAGCAAGCAAGTAGGAGGTTTTATGCAGGGAAAAAATTTAAATTGGGGTAATAATGGTGTTACACATTGGGGAGGATTGGAGAGTAAGAAGATTACTATTGATGGCAACGGTAATAATATGATTGTTGGAAATGGTGGTTTTGGTAGTGGATTAGTTCTTGATAGTGGTAAACTGCCGCCACATAATTCTGGTGTTCACTTTCCTATTACTGAGGATAGTGTAATACATGATTCTAAACTACTTTATTATAAAATAAAAGCAGTTGAAAACAAAGAGATGTCAAATAAACACTATGATATTATGAAGAATACTATTGCAAAAATAAGTTCTCAGATAGATAAAGACATTCAATACAATGGTGCATTCTCAAAATCTGTTGAGATATTTGGAGATCAGTATTTTGCATCTAAAATATACGAAAAGACAATGAGAATTATACACCTTACCAAAGGAAATGAGACTAGCTTTGAGAGTCTTGAGGATTCATTAGAGGATTGTATGGGATATTGTATGTTAGCTTTAGCTGAAATAAGAAGAAAGAAAGGTGTTTCTGATAATGGCAATATCTGATATTGAAAAGGAAATAGAAGTAAAGAAAAGTTATCAAAGTGATTTATTCAAAATGAGAGACGCAATAGCTGGTCTTGATTTGAATACATTCTGTGTTGGGGTTATCAATATGGTTGACACTGAGATTAATAAAACAAGAGAAGAAATTGATAAAATGGAATTTTCCATTATTCAAAATGATAAGAATTGTGAAATTTGTTCTTGGGGTAATGCAAATATTGGAGTTATTATATGCCAATGTTTTGCTAGTAAACATAATGGTACTTTTGTTCAAAAGAATTACGCTAATAAGTGTAAAATGTTCACAAGAGATTAGGAGAAGATAGCATCTTCTCTTCAGTCTGTCAGTATTTCTATGGTAAGATAAAAAAATGTTGACATATTGAAGAAAAAATGTTATAATATATATATAAAAGATAAAGGGAGTTGATAAATATGTTTAATTTATTTGGTTTAGATAAGAAGGTTACTGATTCTTTTAATGGAAAAACTAAGGATGAAAGATGGATTTGTGATTTTTGCGGAGAGTCAAATGCATCTTACGAATCTGAATGCCAAGATTGTGGTCATGAAAGAGAAGATTAATATAAATGGAGGTATTATTTTATGTACGGAAGAAGAAACATGAATGCAAGAGTTGATAAGGGAAGGCATTACAGATGTTTAGAGTGCGGAGAATTAGATGTTCCAATAGAAGTTGATGGAACTATGAGCGTAGATGTGGAATCATCTGAATATGATATTCATTCTGGTTATATTATGATTTCAGTAAATGATGTATCAGATGTGTACAGTCAGGAGGTTGAGCAATACTATTGTTCGAGTTGTGGACATGGTGATGAAGACCTGTTTGAAGTAATAGAATATGTAGAGGAATAAACTTTTTTGATGTTTAATTTCCGTATTGTGTCTTTTAAAGATAGTGTAGTGGGACTAGACTTCTATAAAAACAATATGGAGGTTTATCATGATTATAATTGAAGGAACAAATAAACATATGGAAGTTCTTGATGGTGAATTTGTTGTAAAAGTTCATAATTATTCAGTAACTATTTATGATGTTGCTGGGCATGGAATTAAAAGATACCCAATATCAGCAATTTCTAAAATTGATGCTTACTCTGGAGGAACGAAAGTTCAGATATATCCAACTCCTACGGCATCTTAAAAAAAATCTTGACTTTTTATTAAAAGTATGATATAATGTATATGTAAGGTAGAGATAAAGCCATTAACCGTCTGTGTTGATTATGAGCTATATGAGTGGCGTTGCAGTAGTAGGTGGTCGCATATGTGTTTCATAATGATAAGAAAAAGGGGAGAGGATGCTGGGAATCCTTAGCTACAAAACCAGTCACCAGTTTGCTTTATTATACTAAGTGTAGCAATGCCTTACGATATTCATTTAACAAACTAGACTTGTGGTTCAGTCGAACTTAATGACTGATAAATAGAGTAAAACAGATTTGAACTCACAGCCACAGGAATAAGCTTATTGTGTTTGCATTTAAAAATTTAATGTTACTAATATAGTGAAAAGGGTTGCTCTGGTAATTCCCTCATTATATGAAAGCATTATATGGAAGGTTGGCAGAGAGGTAATGCACCAGTTTGCTAAACTGAGGTTTGCAATAGCATCGCTCGTTCGATTCGAGTACCTTCCGCCATAACGAGAAAACGGGTAGTTATCATAATCCTAATTCAAGTTCGAATCTTGATTAAAGCAGGTCGCGAGGGTTTGTGTGCTGGTTCGAATCCAGACTTCTCGAAGACTAACATTTTGAGAGCCTTTACGTGGCGTTAGTCATAAGTAGCGAAAGCGAAACCAATCTCATTAAAAAATAGTCGATTAGTGTAGTGAATAGCACATTCTGCTACGAACGGAAGAGTAGAGGTTTGACTCCTCTATCGACTGCCAAAAAAATAAAGAGGAGGTATTTGCATTGACAATACTTGGAGTGTTAGAAGCAGTTTCAATTTTCTTGGCATTTGGATTCGGTTGTTTTTTAGGAAAAACAGTTTACAGTATTTATAAAAAGAAAAAATAGGGGTGATTGTATGAATTGCAGTAAAATAGGAACTTGTGTTTATGGTCATAATATAAACTTCGTATGCGAACGTTGTTATAGATTTTACGAAGGCAGATTATCTAGACCTTGCACTTTAGAGGATAGATATAAAAATGGTAAAAAGATAAAAACAGTTTTAGTTGATGTTAATTTGATGGAGAGTGAGATGGAAAGGTTTAAAGAACATGGTAAAGAAGAAGAGTTTTATAAAGCCTTTTACAAACACATAATGGAATCTAGACACTTCAAAGAAGAAGTAAGAAGATTTGATGCTTAAAAAAAATATTGACAAATTTTAAAAAGTATGGTATAATAATTATATAATAAATAAGAGGGAGTGATTAGATGACATATGAAATCTTAATGAAAAACTACACGAGTGCTAAGGAAGAGTTAACAGGTTATCTTCATAGTAAGATTGAGGAAGAATTAGATGAAGTGGAAAAGATAATTAAGATCGCAAAAGGAATTGAAGATATTGAATATATTGATGATTATTTCTCAGATTTTCATATCAGATTAGAGACAGATAGTTCTTACTCAGATTATTTTAATATTGTTACATTCTTATGTATTCATGATGGAGAAATCTCAGTCGGAAAAGGAGTTTGGGATGGCGGAGATTATGATTATAATAGTTATTCTTCTGATGAATTGCCAGATGATATTAGTGATTTAGAAAGTATTTTAAGTTCTATAATACAAGAGTTCTCGTACATGAGAAAAAATATTGATAAAGAGCTTGAAGAAAAAAAAGTTGACAAAAAATAAAAAATATGATATAATAGTGTTGTGAGTGAAACAAAGTAACTTATAAGATTAGTACCAAGAGACAGTAACAGCAATTAAATTCTAACGCTAATAGAGAGAATATACTGTCTAGTATTTTTGAGGATAAACTCCTAGTGGGGAAGTTCCCACTGTCCTTATCAGTTATTTTAACATGATAGGGGGTTGAAAAAATGCTATTTGAAACAAGCAAAGATAAAGGAAGGGCTGGGTTAGCATCTGCCATTGGGTTCTTTGGTGCAAATGGATATACAGTTTGTTTACCAATTAACGATACACAAGATTATGACATTGTTGTAGATGATGGGAATAAGCTTATGAAAGTACAAGTTAAGGCTACTGGGCAGTTAAAAACTTCAGGAGGATATACTGTTTCTCTGAAAAGTTCTGGTGGTACAAACGGAGGTATATATGGAAGGGTTTGCGATAGTGAAATAGATTTACTATACGTACTATGTGGTGATGGGTCATCATTCCTAATACCATTTGATGAAATCAAAAATCTTAGAAGTTGTGTAACTTTATCTAAAACTAATGAGTATTCAAAATTTTTGGTAAGTTTTTAAACTTACAATGCCACCTTAGTCTCGTAATGGTATCGAGGCTTGACTGTAAATCAAGTGATTAAGTTCCTTCTCTGTTCGAATCGGAGAGGTGGCACCAATGGGAGAGTGATGTAATTGGTAGACATACAGGACTTAAAATCCTGTGGTTGAATAACCGTATGGGTTCGAGTCCCATCTTTCCCACCATATGGAGTTCGTTGTTTAAAGGTTAAAACACTGGTCTGTGGAACCAGGTATCACGGTTCGATTCCGTGCGATCTCACGCTATCAAGTAAATGCCTCCTCGTGGCGATAGTGGAAACAGTTAATGACTGGCTAAATTTACAAAATAAAAAAGTTCTTGACTTTTTTAAAAAAGTATGGTATAATAAATGTATAACATAAGACGGAAACAGCAACTCAACTTTCTAAGGATAATGAAATTATTCCGTCTAGCTTAAATGGGAATTAGCTCAGTAGGTAGAGCAAAAAGCTGTTAACTTTGAGGTCACTGGTTCGAGTCCAGTATTCCCAGCCAAACTCGGTGTAGTATAGTGGTAATACGGGTGTTTTGGGAACATCAATCGGAAGTTCAATTCTTCCCACCGAGACCATTGCCTGATTAACTCAGTTGGAAGAGTATCTGGTTCATACTCAGATTGTCACTGGTTCAAGTCCAGTATCAGGCCCCAATGCTGAATTAGCTCAAATGGCAGAGCATTTGCCTTGTAAGCAAGAGGTTCTCAGTTCAAGTCTGGGATTCAGCACCATAATGCGGGATAGAGGAGTGGTTACCTTATCGGGCTCATAACCCGAAGACGCTGGTTCAAATCCAGCTCCCGCAACCAAATTCGGAGTCGTCAAATGGTAAGACACGGCACTTTGACTGCCGTATGTGTTGGTTCGAATCCAGCCTCCGAAACCAATGGACGCATAGTATAGTGGAAATACGTCACCCTGTCACGGTGAAATCACGAGTTCGATACTCGTTGTGTCCGCCAAAGGGCGTGTAGCTTAATTGGGAAAGCATCATCCTTGCAAGATGAAAGTTCTCGGTTCGAATCCGAGCATGTCCACCATGGTCATTTAGTTCAGTTGGTAGAACACTCGACTGATAATCGAGAGGTCGCTAGTTCAACTCTAGCAATGACCACCATGTTAGCAAAGTAAATACCTCCTCGTGGTGCTAACGGAAACTACTTCGGTAGGCTAAATTTACAATATTTCGGATATAAGACACAGTTCGATTCTGTCAGACGCGTTGTAGTTTAATTGGTAAAACGTATATTCGAAGTGAATTGACTATTATTACTTTGGTAAGATAGAAAGATGCAAACAGCAACACAAACCCACATACAAAAATAGGAAAATGTAGCTTTAGTTCCAGCAAATTGAAAGGACTTTAAAGGCATCTTGTTTATTAAGGAATGTAGCGAACAGCGAGTGTGCGAGTCACGATGGTGCACCGAGAGTTAGGAATGTTAAATGTCATTGTCCAGCCATCTGTTAGGTTTCTTAATTATTTATGGAAGAGTAGCATTAGCGGCTAATGCACCGGTCTTGAAAACCGAGATTTGGGTAATACCAACGTGAGTTCGAGTCTCACCTCTTCCGCCATAGCCCAAGTGACGTAATGGTAGACGTGCTGGTCTTAGACACCAGTGGTTCAATACTGTGGAGGTTCGAGTCCTCTCTTGGGCACCAATGCGAATATGGTGTAGTGGTAACATGTCGCCTTGCCAAGGCGTTGTCACGAGTTCGAATCTCGTTATTCGCTGTTCACACGATAAGGCCTCTACGTGGCGTGAATAGAAACACTTTTAGTGGCTAATTTATCAAAATATGCGGTTAGTTTAGTGGTAAAACATCGGTCTCCAAAACCGAATTTGAGGGTTCGATTCCTTCACCGCATGCCAAAAAATTATTGACTTTTAGTAAAAAGTATGGTATAATATATTTATAGTAAGACAGAAACAGCAACACAAAACCCAAAATAAGATGAAGTCCTCTAGGAGGACAAGCGAGTGTCGGCTTGAGAGATACAGAACCATCATAGCATAGCAAGATGCAAAAAGCAATGCCGTTGCGTATTACGATAAAGCAATCCCTGTCTTGAATACATCACAATTAAATACTTAGACAAGTAAACTGCAATCCAAAACAATTGGAGCGATGACTGGCTTTCAGAGCAGACTACGTAGTCTTTGGCAACTAGACATTAATATAAGTTGCAAAAACTTGTCTAGAATCCTACTTAAGTTGTTTAAGTAGGCTCTTTATGGGGACTTGGCTGATTGGTTAGGCAACGGTCTGCAACACCGTCTAAAACAGTTCGATTCTGTTAGTCCCCTCCATGTAAAAAACGTATTAAGACTGAAACAGCAAACCAAAAAGATGAAAGACTTGATCCTTACGAGGTGTAGACTTAAGAAAACCAGTCTTGTAATAATACATTTATATAATAAAACAAATTTAGACAGACACCAGCAATCAAAAAACCAATTCAACTGTTAATGAATATAGGTTCTGTCTAGTAATTAATTTGAAGACGCACTCTGCAAATATGATTACTAAAAAAATCAAAGAAACTTTTATGGAAAAAGTATATACCCCCTACGCGTCTTGGAAAGCACCTTAATTGGTGCTTTTTTATTTGTCCATCTTTACTTGGAAAGGTAAAAAGTATTTGACTGATTAGAAAAAATATGATATAATATATTATAAAGTTAAGAGGAGGAAAAATGTTAAAAAATCAATTGTTTATAATTATGATAGCGTTCTTCATCACTGGGATGATTTTTAGTTCTATTGTAGGTTTTATAGTTAGATAGGAGGTGTTTTTATGAACGTAATGTTACTTGAGAAAAAGTATGATAAAATAGAAAATAGTAATATCATAAACGAAAAGGAAGTATTGCTAATTCTTAAAAAGATGTGGTCTGGTGATGATGTTGCAGTAGAGATTAGCACTGACAATCTTTCAAGAGTTGCAATTATAGCAGAATATAAGGGTATAAAGATTAGTGGTTCTGTTACTATGCTTAGGGAATTGGGGATGGGGGATTATACAGAATACTGGTCTAGGAGATCTATAGAAGTAAATGGAGAATTGGTTTACTATATGACGTATGGTAATAATAAATATTTAAACATCATATTTAATAAATTCTTGTTTAATATTTCTAATATAGAAAGTAAAAGACGTAAGGAGGCTCTTAAGTCATTAAAAGAAAAAGAAAGAAAAAAAGTTGAAAAAACAATAAGTGAAATTCTACTATAGGAGCTGATAAAATGAAAAAAATATACGTTGGAGAAGATTATAGATACGAAGAGATGGACACTATTGTCACTGTCAGTATGGGCAACTACGTTGATAAAGATTGGAAAGTTACAAATGCAAATGGCATGGTTGGATGCTATATAAAAACTTTAGGCATTCATCTTACAGTAAATATGAAAGACTTGGTTGAGATATAAAAAGTTTGACAAGTTGTTAAAAATATGATATAATATATTATAAACTCAAAGAGGTGGGTGAAATGATTAAACTTAGTACAGTAGCTAAAAAGGTTAGGAGAATCAGGGATAAAAAAGATATGGATAACTTTCAACTAGAAGAGAGGATTTTTAAGTACGCTCAACTGAATAGTGTGAACATACCTATAAGCAAAATCAGAAATCCAGATGGGACTGTTAGATTTTCTTGTGAAATAACAAAAGGGTTAGCTGAAGAGATTATTAATGAATTTACATTAACAAAAAAGCAGAAATTTTTTAAAGAAATGAATGAAGAGGGAGTGATAATATGAAAATATTTGCAGTATCAGATACACACGGAGATACAGAATGGATAAAGAAAATACCTAAAGAAACAGAACTAATATTGCATGCTGGAGATATTACAGACCTTGGTAGTGATTATGAGATAGAATTAGTTATAAGCAAAATGAATGAGGTCGGGATTCCAGCAATTGTGTGTTGTGGAAATCATGATATAGAATTAGAATATAATAATGACTTCCTAGAGTACCTTACCAATAAATATAATCACGTTCAGATTGTTAATAAACCTAAATATGTTCATTTTGAAAATGATGAATATAGCGTAACAATATGGGTAAATCCATACGTAATAGAGTATGGAAATTGGGCTTTCGGAAAGAAAGAAGAAGATATGAAAAACTACTTACCAGATGGGTCTGAAGATATAATTCTTTGCCATTGCCCACCGTCGTTTCCAAATATCAGCGATTATAATTGGCATGGAAAGGGGAAGGTTGATATAGGGAATAAGGCTCTAACAGAATATCTTGAGAAAAAAGGCTCTTGGGTTTTTTGTGGACACAATCATGTTGATTTCGCAACAGTAGGTAATATCGGGAAAGGAATTGTATTTAATGTTGCAACACAACCAATGGTGATCGAATTATGATAAAGAAGAAAGAAGTTATTAGAAGAATGATAGTACAAATTGTAGATGGTCTAAGTGAGAATCCTCACTTAGGTAAGTCTGAGTCAACTATTAATGTAGTTGGAAAGATGATTGACTATGCAGATTCTCATGAATGTCTTGATATTATAGAGAGTTTTGTTGATGAAATGAAGAGTAGAAATATTTTTTAAAAAGTGTTTGACATTTTTATAAAAATATGATATAATATATTTGTAAGTGAGAAAGACAAAAAATAAAATAAATGTGGAGAGTGATATTATGTTATTAAATTCAATGAAGAAGGAATTAGCTTTAGGTACAACTACAAATGGTGCAGTATCTTATACAACATCTTTAGATTCAGTTGTAGACTTCTTTGCAACTGCTGGAGCAATGAGACAAACTCCTTTAGAGAGTAAGATTAAAATGTTCGGAAAAGCTTATTTAGAAGATAGAGAACTTGCTTTAAAAACTCTATTCTATATTAGAGATGCTAGACAAGGTCAAGGTGAAAGAGAGACTTTCAGACAGTTGTTTGCATGGTTACAATCGCATGATGAGGCAACTTGTATTGCGAATATGTTCAATATCATAGAGTTTGGAAGATATGATGACTTACTTGAGATTGCACTTTATTGTGATGGTTCTAGATTTAAGTCTGAAGCAATATCTTTAGTTAAGAAGCAAATCATGTTAGACTTAGATGCTATCAGGAATGAAGGAAATCCTTCATTGTTAGGTAAATGGATGTGGTCTGAAAACACTTCTTCAAAGGAAACTAGAAGAAAGGCTGCTTGGTTAAGAACTAACTTAGGTATGACTGAGAGAAATTATAGAAAGCTATTAACTAGACTTAGAAAAGCTATTGGTATTGTTGAGTCTAAGATGTCTGAGAAGAAATTTGAAGAGATCAACTACTCTCATGTTCCATCTTTAGCAATGACTAAGTATAGAACTGCCTTCTACAGAAATGATGAAGACAGAATGACAGCTTTTATTGACAGCGTATCTAAAGGTGAGGCAAAGATCAATGCATCTGTGTTATATCCTTATGATATTGTAAGACCTATGCTTAATAGTTATAGAGACGACAATAAAGCGATTGCTGTATTAGAAGAGCAATGGAAAGCATTGCCTAACTATATGGGTGACAACCACTGGAATGGTCTTGTAGTTGCAGATGTTTCAGGTTCTATGAGCGGACTTCCAATGGAAGTAGCTATATCTTTAGCGATCTACATTGCTCAAAGGAACAATGGTTACTTTAAGGATCACTTTATGACTTTCTCTGAAAAGCCAAGTCTTGAGACTTTAAAAGGGGATACTCTTCTGAAGACGGTTAGAAATCTTAGCCGTGCAAACTGGGGAATGAGTACTAATCTTGTATCTACGTTCGATTTAATACTTAAGTCTGCTATTAAAAACAATTTAACACAAGCTGATTTACCTTCTCAGCTGATTGTTATAACAGATATGCAGTTTGATTCTGGATGTAGAACTAGAAGTACAGAAACTCTTATGGAGTCAGTAAAGAGAGAATGGAGTGAAAAAGGATACGAAGTTCCAAAGTTAGTATGGTGGAATGTAAATGCTAGTAGATATGAGTCTAGGTTCCCTATGACAATAGATGAAGCTGGTGTTCAATATGTATCTGGATGTTCTCCAGTAATCTTGAAAACACTTATGAAAGGTGAGTTCCTATCACCAATCGAAGTTGTAAAAGAGACTGTATGCTCTGAAAGATACAGCTCTGTAATCATAGCAAATTAATTTAGAGTCAGCGAGAGCTGGCTCTTTTTAATTTACATAGGAGGTGTTAGGATGTCAGAAAATGAGGAGCTACAAAAGAAAGTAGATGAATTAACAAAAGAGGTTCAAGAATTAAAAACATATATATTGATGCTTATTGAAAAACCAAATGTTCCAACCGCAATAAATTATAATATTATGATGGAAATGGCTATTTTTAATTACATTATATATGATATGCTTGATAGATTGACTGGTAAGAACAACACTCCAGTTACACAACAAATTTAAGGAGGCAACAATGGAAGTAAAAGATTTGAAGTACAGATACTCTAAAAGAAGTATTGAATTATTAAAAGGTGTAGATCCGAAGTTAGTTATTATACTGTCTACATATATGGCAATGGGAAAGAAGGACATAGGAGTTACATATGGTATGAGAACCGATGCCGAACAAAAGAAACTTTTCGATGCTAAGAAAAGTAAGACTATGAATAGTAAGCATTTAATTAAGAAGGAAAAGGTTAAAACATCAGAAGGATCGGTAATTGAAATAGGATTGTCTAATGCTATTGATATTTGTGCATATGAGAATGGTAAAATCAGATGGGATAGAGCATTCTATAAGGATATAATTGAAGATATGAAAAAGATTGCAGAGTTCTATAGATGGCAAGATGAGATAAATTGGGGTTGGGATTTTAAGTCCATAGACGACCCATATCATATTTCTGTTAAAAAAGATGGAGACGGTGGAGTTAAATAATTGAAGGAAGTCAAGATAATTCTTGACTTTTTTTATTTATTATGATATAATGTATATATAAAAGATAAGGAGGAAGAAATATGAAAAAATTAATAATTGGATTGTTTTTGGTTTCAGCGATTGCGTTTGGTTCTCAATATGGTACTAAGATACTTACGATAGAATCTATGTCAGACAATACATCAATAGAGAAAATGATAAATAGGGAGATTGCAGGTCTTGATATTGTTTCTGTTGAAGTGATGCCAATAGGAAACATTGGAAAGATGAGAGTAGTTATTGTTTATAGAACAAAAAAATAGATTGACTTTTTTGTTAAAAAATGATATAATATATGTATAATAAGATAAAGGGAGATGGTAATATGTTAAAAGCATTCGAAATATTTGAGAGTATTAAAAACACTTCTGGAACTAAAGCAAAAGGTGCTATAATAGAGAAAAATAAAAACAATGCTCTTTTTATAAGAATTGCAATATTCTTATTAGATTCTAATGTAAAAACAAACCTAAGTAATGCAAAGATAAATAAAGATGTCAACAGAGATAAATTTGATGTTATTTGTGACATAGAGTCATTTTTAGACTATTTAGCTTTTGATTGCACTGGAACTAATAAGAACATCGCATCTGTTCAGGAGTTTATATATTCATGTTCTCCTGAGCTACAAGAGTTCCTTAAGGGAATTGCAACTAAGAGCTATAAGTTTGGAGTAGCTGTTAAAGGATTTAATGCTATTGTGCCGATAGTTTCTACTCATGATGTTATGAGAGCAAAAAACTTCTCTGATGAATTACACAAATTAAATAAGAAATACCCAGACGCTATGTACTCATTTTCTCAGAAGATTGATGGTATTAGATGTACTGCGTTTATTACTGAAGGAAAAGTTGATAAGTTATTATCAAGAAGCAATAAGGAGTTCATAGGCTTTAATGAGATTTTTGAAGGGTTACCAACAGGTGTTTACGATGGTGAATTTGACATTCCAGGAGCAGACTTCAACACTATTCAATCAACAGTAATGACTTCTATTCTTTCAGAAGGAGAAGATATTAGCGAGATTTTAAGAGATAAGCTTGAATATAAAGTATTTGACATGATAACCCATGACGATTATAAAGCTGGAACATCTAAAAAGAATTACGCTGAGAGAAGAAAAGATATTGAGGCAATTTCATTACCAGATAGAGTTAAAGTTATTGATGTGTTAGCTACTGTCTCATTCAGTAAGTTAGTTGAAACTAAGGATAGATTATTTCAAGAGGCAATGGAGAATGGTTGGGAAGGATTAATGGTAAATATAACAACTGCACCTTACCAATCTAAGAGAACTGACGCAATTCTAAAAGTTAAAGAATTTGAAACAATTGACTTAAAGATCGTAGGATTCAATAAGGGAGAAGGTAAGTTTAGTCATACTACTGGTTCGATAGCTTGTGAGTATAAGGGGAATATAGTTGATATACCATCAATGAAAGATGAGATAAGAAACTTATTTTGGAACAATCAAGAAAGATTTATAGGTAGAACAATAGAGGTTAAATACTTTCAAGAATCAAGTAACGAAAAAGGAGAAATGTCACTTAGACATCCATCATTCATTAGATTAAGAGAGGACAAATAGTCCTCTCCAAAAGGAGGAATTATGATAAAGAAGATTAATACGTACCCAAAGTTCTATATGGAGAAAAGAGCAAAAGAAGGTGATGCTAGAAAAAGAATGTTAATAAGTATCTTATCTACTGTGGATACAGAATTGCCAAATGATATTACTAATGAATATTCTATGGTTGTGCCATTAAGGTTTGATGATATTGAATTATCATATAAGCAAATTGAATTAGAGGAATTGGATGAAGCATATGATGGATTAACACCTTTTAAAGCTATTCATGCGGCAACTGTTGCATACAGAGTAAAGGAAGCACTTAAAGGTGGAATAATTGATGAAATTGATGTTCATTGCACCGCTGGTGTTTCTAGGTCTGGAGCTGTTGCAGTTGGTATTGCTATGTTTTTAAATGATGAAAAACTTATGGAAGAAACTGTAATGAACAATAATATACTTCCTAATAATTATGTACTATCAATGATGCACACTCATGTTGGCACTCATATCCATATGCCAATAATGAAAATCTATTCTCTTGTAAATAAGAGAATGGAAATGAATAAGACCAAAACTATTCTAGGAGGAGCTAATGAAATTCAATAAGAATCTTTATATATACTTAGACTTTGATGGAGTGTTGAATAATGCAAATCAGCACTTTGGGAGACATGAACCGTTTAGATTCAATAGTGGAAATGTAGAGACCTTTTATAAATTAATGGATGAAATAAAAAAGATAGAAGGGTTGGGTAAAATTAGAATAGTCCTAAATACTGCTTGGAAGATGTGCAACAGTACAAGACTCTTAAATAAAGTTAGATTTGAGTCTCCAATAAAATCCTTTTCTCTTGATGGAACTATAAAAGATTGCACAAAAACTTTTAAATTCTTCTCTGAAGGGGATTATTGCTTAAAGGGATATGAATCAGAGCATTATGTTATTGAAAATAGTCTTGATTTTGACCATAATATTCATTTAGTGTTAGATGATGAGGCTGTAAAATTCAATCTAAAGAGAATGCTAAACTATAGGACGGACTGTTTTGTTGGTTTAGTAGATGATGATATACCAGCAATAGTTGATATGATAGATAAAGATTTACACTATGTTCATAACATAGATATGATTATAGATAAAGCTATTAAGGATGGGATGAATATATGATAAAAAATGAAGTTAATAAAATAAAGGAAGAATGGTTAAATAAGGCTAAAGATATAAAAACTCCGATTGATGATGTGATTGCTATTCTTAATGTTTTTGGAGATAGTTCTCCATTCATAGAGAGCATAAAGGGATCTTCAGCTTATGATGCCTTTCTTGAGGAAAGAGAGTTTGATAGATATAAAACAATAGAGCTTGATACAATCATTGATTGGTGTTGTGACTGGCTTTATGAGGAACATTCAGATAACTACATTGAATGCGAGCACGAGACTGATATAATCGTTAGGCATTTTGCTAAAATAGGTATAAAATCTTTCACATATGACTGGTAACAATGCAAGCACATAAAGTGCTTGCTTTTTTGTAAAAATTATGATATAATATATATATAAATGAGAGGTGATATGAATGAATAAAGCAAGTGAGAATTATAATAAGGCATTTTGTTTTATGACAAATGTTGGGAGAGATGGTGTCAGTAAAAGACTATCACAGTTACTTACATTCCATACCGTGTTTTGGATAAGCGCACACCACAAAGATGGAAACTACACTATTGAGGACTTAGAAATGTTAGATAAGATAATTGGAGAAGAATTGGAGGAAAATAAAAATGGAAACATTTCGAATAATGATTATGATGGTGGAAAGTTGCAATATGATATTGATTTCTTTACAGACACATATATCAAACCTAATAGAACTGGTAAGAAAGTAGTTAGAAAGCCAACTAAGCCAGAATGGGGACAAGAAGTAGTAGAAATAAAAAAAGAAGTTGTTGATATTAAAAAGCCAGAAATAGTTAAGTCAGATACTGTAAATCTTGTTGCTGTATTAGGATATGCAAATGGAACTCAGATAACAAGAATGATTAATTCTACAAAACCTGAACTTGGTATATATAAGCCATATACATCTGTTAAGAGAGAAAAGGCGATAGAAATAATGAAAGAGGTACTTAAGGTTGCAACAAAAGAAAAAACTAGAATAATAACTAAATTCTTAGAAAAGGAGAGTGCGTAATATGTTTAAAACTATTAAGCGTTTCTTCCTGAGGAGGAAACTAGAGCAATTAAGAAAAGAGATAATGGATATGCAATATATGTTAGAGTTTGAATCGCATACTAAAATATCAACAGACTTACATAAAGGACATATTAAAAGATTGAGAGCTTATCATAAAAAAATAGAAGAAAAAATAAATGAACTTTAGGAGGAGATTATGGGATTTTTAGATTCTAAAATAGTAACTTATGAAAATGGGATGCAGGTATTAAAGATTGACAACTCAGTAAATTTTATGTTATATATGAGAAATTCTAAGCAAATGGTATTAGCTAAGCAATGGAGAGCTAGCGACAATACGGAGAATATAAATCTTTTTGGTGGATATTTAGATAAGGGTGAGAATTATTTTCAAGCATTAGTTAGGGAAATGAAGGAAGAGACAAATTTAGATTTCACTGAATCAGTGGTAAGTGATTATTATGTGGTATATCATAATAAAAAAGTTTCATCAGGTACTTCAACAGAAAGAAATTCACTGTACATTATAATAATCGAAGATACACCAGAATTGTTGTCAACAATGAAATGCAACGATAAGAAGGAAGGAATAGAGTTCTACTTCAAAGACTATGGCTTTGGTGTGGAGTGTGACGGCTTCGCCCTTGATGGTGTTAGAGGAACTTTTGCACTTACATATCTAGAGTTATTATTAGGAATGGGGGCGATTGTATAATGGTGGAAGTGTTTGGCAATGCTTGGGACTTAATGGTTGATGGTGGAGAATTCAAATATAATTACCTTGCCATCACAACTAATGGAACTATAACAAAAGCTGGAGTGGGAGTAATGGGAGCTGGTATAGCAAAAGAGGCTATGAGGAAGTGCCCAGGCATAGAAAAAATTCTTGCAGACAGATTGATAAAAAGGGGCAATATCGTATCAAAATTAGGAGATAATGTTAAGCATAATTATACTATAATTTCATTTCCAGTAAAACATAATTGGTATGAAGATGCAGACATAGAGTTAATTAAAGATTCTTGTAGATATTTAATGAAAGAAGTTATTGGATATAGAGATATTCTAGTGCTATTACCTAGACCAGGATGTGGCAACGGGAATTTAGATTGGGAAGATGTAAAAAAAGAAATAGACAAAATTTTAGATGATAGGGTTCACATAGTACATTTTAAGGAGGATTAAGATATGACTTTGTTTGGTGTGGCTTTAGGTGCTTTTTTAGGTATGTTCATATTAAAGATACTAGGTCTTGCAACTTTTTCTTGGTGGATTATCTTCTCTGGGATCATATTACTTATAGTCCTATTTATTATAGGAGCATTAATAGCAGAAATGGACAATTAGCATATCTTAATTGTGCACTTAGATGAAAGTGAAAGTGTTTGACTTTTTGTTAAAAAAATGATATAATGTATATATAAATAGGAGGGATGTTTTATGTTATCAGGTTCATTTCTTACAATGGCTTTATTGAAACTATTAGGATACTTGTCATTGCCATGGATAGTTGTATGTATACCATTAATTATAAATGTGGTATTATATATACTTGCTGGGACTTTCGTATTCTTCATGAAAAAAAATTAATGCTGACGTCAAGATAAGGTCTTGACGTTTTGTTAAAAAAATGTTATAATGTGTATATAAATAAGAAAAGAAAATAAAAACAAATAGGGAGTGATTAAATGAAAATTTTATTTGGAAGTCATAACTACAACTTAAACACAGCGAGTTCTGATATTGATTTACTTGTTATTAAAGTACCTACTATTGAAGAGTTATATGACAATACAAACATTAACACAATTACAATTTCAGAAGATGAGGATGTAAGATATTCAGACATTAGAATGATCAACAATATGGTATTAAAACCACACCTTAATACTATTGAGTACTTTACATCTAGTCGTGTTGAGTTTTCAAATAAAGACATGGAAGAACTTTACTTCTTCTTAAGAAGCACTGTTCCAGATATTATTAACTTAACTAGATACCAAATCGCATTAAGGCTAGTTGCATATATGAAGAGAAAATTAGAAGAATCAATTAAATCATCTGAGTCAAGAGCCAAATCTATCGAAATGTATAGGTATGATATTAAGTCATTATATGCATTCTTTAGGAATAATATTATCTTAGACAGATTGCTTAGTGGAGAGACGGACGCTGATAAATTATTAAAGTTTCATGGTCATGCTAGAGAATTTATTGTCTCTATTAAGACTGGTGGAGATAAGGATTACGACTTCCTATACAAAGAGGCTAAAAAGATTCTAGAAAAAAGAATTGAACTTATGAACATGGTATTAATTCCAGCTAAGATCAAAGAGGAAAAAGAGAATAAAGCAGAGTACTACGAGAAAGTGATTGACCCAGTTGCAAGAAGAGTTAAAGAGACAACAATCAAGTTATTAAAAGAGAGTGTTGGGCGTTAAGCTCAGCACTATCACCAAAAAAAATATTGATTTTTTGTAAATAATATGGTATAATACATATATAAAAGATGAAGGAGATGATTAAGAATGAGAAGATTACATGAAATGAAAAAAATAAAGTTATTCGGTGGAGAAATTGCATTTCAAGCAATGTATTCTGATGATAAAAATGTACCACCTCAGCCAATAGAAGGCATGTTTATAACTAAAAGAGGAAGGTTATATGATTCAAATGGAAGGAAAATAAACATAAATGAAAAAGGAAAGAATGGTTACCCAAGAGCGTATTGGAATGTTAATAATGATATAAAAGCTTTCCTATGTCATAGGATATGTGCTTTTACATTCTTTGACTATAATAATGAGGAAGGTATTGACGTTCATCATATTGGAAGAAAAATGGATTTTTCATATGACAATATAATAGTACTTGACAGGGATTCACATGAGCTGATCCATATGATGGGAGAAGCAATGGATAATAATTCAAAGCAAATGAAAAAGATGGCTAAAAGAATGAAAATGATAGAAGCAGATGCGAATGCTAAAAGAAAAGATGCTATATATAGTGCAAATAAGGCTATAGCTACTAGAATGGAATCTATAATAAATCTTGGTCTAAAAGTTAGTTCGCCATTCTTACTTTCTGGTTTTTCTGATGTTATAGAAAATTGTGCAGTAATGGATATACTGGCTAGTAAGTTTGTTTATGTAAAGAGTGAAAAAGGTTTGGAAGTAATTAAAAATATATAAGGGGATGATATATATGAAAAAAGTAATAATGATGTTTTTAATGGTAGGAACTATTGCAATGGGTAATTTTACTCCAGACAAATCTTTAATTGAAATGAAAGACAATGCATTAGAGAAGTTAAAGAAAGCTGAAAAAGAACTTATGCTAGCGTTAAAAACTGACGACAAGATTGCAATCAATATTGCAATAAATAGAGTAGAGGTTGAGTTAAATAGATTTGAGATTGCTAGTAAAATATGTAGTCAAGAGATATATCGCAATCGGTCGAAAAATATCAATATTCCTGAAGTAATTAAGGAAATAAAAGGTGAGTAGGGAGGCATTATGGGAAAAAGCTATAAGAGAACACCAATTATGAAATCTGAAGAGAATAGGAGAAATAAGAAGTTCTTCAATAGAAGATTGAGAAGATCGTCAACTGTTGAGCTTGAAGGAAAAGGAAGTTATTACAAGAAGTTAAACAATAGTTATGACATATGTGACCACAGTGCATACTACTATGTCTCTGAGAAAGAGTTTATTCAAGAACATATTGATGATGCGATATCTTATTACAACTACAAAGTAAAAAACCACCATACTATGTCTTATGTAGCATGTCATGAGATTGATCCGTTAGAGTGTTGGGAAGATACAAAGTCTAAAGCGAGATGGTATTGGGATAATTATGTAAGCAAAGAAGATAAAGTCAGAATATAC
Organism: Sarcina sp.; assembly: GCA_051655925.1. Lineage (GTDB taxonomy): Bacteria > Bacillota > Clostridia > Clostridiales > Clostridiaceae > Sarcina. The sequence goes on from JBOGAY010000052.1 coordinate 61,847, forward strand.
AAAAGGGATTTTGATAGATTTTATTATCCTGATTTCATGCTTGGTACTGATGCGTGGAGAAAGGTAAGAGAATACCATAATAGAATAGTTGCTTGGCTTTACTCAAAAAGTTCAAACGTGCCAGTTCTAGACTTAGATAATGCAATTGCATTGGCTAAAAGAAAATATAGAAAGTTACATATTAGTAAATAATATAAACAAACCAAGTCGTCAAGAAAAGTTCTTGACGATTGGTTAAAAAAATGATATAATATATATATATAAAGATGAGGGAGATGATTATTTATGAGAATAAGTGCAAGAGTTAGGGATTTATTTAAAGCCGCTGGGTTTGATGGAATATTAAGAGATTTAGAATATATTGACCCAGATAAGTTCGGAATTAATTATATTGATTTTTCTATGGCTGACCAAACTCAGTTATCATTTATAACTAGAGATAAGCTTAAGAGATTTTACAAAGATGAGGATATGGCTAATAACTATAGATCGTTTAAGTTGAATTCTGATGACACAATCTTTAGAGAATTTGGATATGAATTTGGTGACTCTAGGGTTAGTGAGTTTTTCGAAGATTCTGACAAGAGAAAGAAGTATGGAACAAGAACTAAGATAGGTAGATTTTTAAGAAAATTCTTCTCTGAAGACATAATTACAACTAATGTAATAGAAAAGTTAATGTCTGTTGCATCTGAAGGAATTTATGGATTTAGAATAGTTGAAGGAGAAGAGATTGGAGAGCTATATAATATAGAGAACTATGCTCATGGAGATAGTGGAGAGCTTGGTGATTCTTGTATGAATGATGACGATTGTATTGGATTTTTTGGTGTGTATGAGGAGAACGCTAGAATGCTAGTTCTTTTCCCTAAAGATAGTCCAAACTATATAGTTGGTAGAGCTATACTTTGGGAAGATGTTAATTACTCTATAAAGAATAAAAAGATAAAGATTATGGATAGAATATACACTAGCTCAACTGAATTAGATTATCTATTCAAGCAATGGGCAGTTGACAATGGTTTTTACTACAAAGTAAAGCCTAGAGGTCTTGTTATCACTAATGGTGTTGAAACACTTGATATAACTGGAAATGCTACGGTTGATATAGGGTATGAACAATATAGATACTACCCATATGTAGATACGTTCTCTGGTATGAGAAAAAGAGAAGATGGTATGTATCAGTTAATTTCTGTTCGTGAAAGTGATTTCTATCCACTATTGCATTGTACTGGTGGTAATACAGAAATACATAGAGAGACTCCTAAGCCATGCTCTTGTTGTGGAAATCCTACTTTTAATTTATCTTCAGCATTCATCATGGATGAACATGGTAAGACAAATGCTAATAATACTATAGGGTTATGCGAGGATTGTATGGATAAGTTTACAGTATTAGTTAGTGGAGAAGGTCGTGTTGATAAGATGACTGTATATGGTCATGTTGTATATGATAAATATAGTGAGATGATGAGAGGGAATGACACTAATAAAAATATTTATTACTTACGTAATAAAAATGCTATTAAATTTGTACATAGAGAAAATGGTAAAAATGTTATATCTTATGCTAGAGAATACACTCTTGAAGACCTTCCAGTTGAAATAATGTCTCGTAATGAGGAAACTGGTATCTATGAATACTATAACTCAAAGCCTTGTCCAATATGTGGAAACTATCATGATGAGTTTAAAATGGTTGCAGTTTTCGACAAAGATAGGACATTTAGACGTGGGGATATTGATATTGACGTATCTTTTAAGTCATTGCCAGTTTGTGTGGATTGTTTTAACGAAAGGGTCGAGAATGGTGAATACCATAATATCATAGAAAGTGAGGACTATAGAAGGATTAGAGGAAATATTGCTTACACTTATGGTCATGGAATTCCAGAATATGTTGACTTGAAGTCGGCAGAAATAAAGTGTCATAAGTGTGGCTGTGAAACAAATGTTGTTAAAAGAGCAGTAGATGTTAGAAAAGTAGTTGAAAGCCCAGCTAATGCAAAGTATTGGTTTGGTAGAATACAAGATACTGCATCTGTATTGTGTAAATGTTGTGGAGACTCTGCTATTAAAGATTATATCGACCAAAGGAGGGATTAGTTAATGTCATTCACTAGAAGATATTTAACAAAAGTAACAATGGAAACACTGGACAAGAGTCGTGATTGGGGTCACGACCCAGATGAAAGTCCAATACTTGGAGCGGTACTATGTATATTATTAGTATTTGGAATAGTTGTAGTTTCAGCATACTTAGGAGTGATATAGTGAAGAAGATATTGAGTTTTATTCCATTTATAATAATAGTTATTATTATGTTTTTAGTCAATTATGAGGTTATGAAGTTTTATGAAACTGCTGGGTTAAACCCAGCGCCAATAGCAGTTAGTTTTATATTTACTTTCTTAGGTGGGTATTGTGCATCCCACCTAGATAAAACCTTATTGAAGAAGAAATAAAAAGAGTTTGACAATTTGAAAAATGTATGGTATAATATATATATAAAGGATAAGGAGGAGATAAGTATGAAAATAAGTTTAAAAAAGTTATTTGTTGAGGGATTAGGGTATCAAGATAATACATGGAAAGCCGCTAGAACTAGAGCTACTGGTAATAATTCATTAGAAGTTGTTGATGAAAAAGGAGCAAATGAAATTCTAATGAAGATAGCGACAGCAAAGCAAACTAAGACAAATGCAGAAAGAATAGTTAAGGCTCAAAAGATTTTAGGAGCTAGAAAGCTATCATTATACGTAGAAGATAGCGTTGCAAATGTACCAGCAAAAGAAAATGAGGTTGAAAAATTAAAAGCAGAAATAGTGGATTTAAAAAAGGAAATAGAATATCTAAATTTAGTTCTTAACCTTTCCAAAAAAGCTGAAGAGTGTGGGATATAGGAGGTATACATATTGAGTATCTTAGATAGTGTTCTTAAAGGTAAAATTGTTATGAGAGAGTCGACAATAAATACTTTGATTTCTATTTCTTCGACAGAAGAACGAGAGAGAAGAAAGCTACTTGTATTAGTAATAGATTCTTTCATTAAAAAGAATCCTAATGTGCCTGAAGACGACATAAAAGAATTAATGGGTGCTGTTATGGACTATTCTCATTCTAGAGGAGAAAAAAGTGCTTTTGAAGTAATTAAAAGAGATTATATATACGAATAAGGAGGATGATTATGGGAATCGGAGGAATGGGTAGTTATGGTGGTTGTGATGACGATTATGAATACTATTACGATCATGATGATGAGTCAACAAAAATGAAAGAAAAGAGAGTATATTGCTACAATTGTGGAAAAGATATAGCTGGAATGTTTAGTTGTGACTGTGGGAAGTAGGAGGTTTTATGAAAAAGATTGTAGTTTGTTTGTTTTTAGCTATCAGTATTTTTTCCTTTGCTGGTAGTTGGCATGGAACATATGGGACATTGTATGATGCACAGACTTTTATGTACAATAAGATTAGAGAAGTTGAATCAAAAGGTTTTAAGGTAACATCATATAATTATGGAGGCTCTAGAAACTCTTGGTATTGTTACGTACATTGGAATTAATGGAGGGATATATGAAAGGATATTACGATACGCCAGTTAGTGGAAGATTATTAAGAGCAGTTAATTTTATATATGATTGTAATGAGGGATTAACTGATGAAGACTCGTACTCAATAACATTGAATGGAATGGATATATCAGACTACTTATGCGAAGATGCAGCTGAAATGATGGAAAGGTATGCTTTCGATATAATTGACGCATCCATAAATGAGTTTGATACAATAGAGGAAGCAGTAATGTGCTTAGGTTTCCCGATTGAAGACATTAAGGCTGAGATCAGAAAATATGGAAGAAAAAGTTCAGAGAATGATGTGTTTATTTTAAGAAAAAACTACTCTGACTCAGAAAGACTGAGTAAGTTATTTATTCTATTGGATATTTCAATTATTAGTTCATTAGATAATAATGGAGTTATTATAGACTTGAAGAGAGGAATCCCCAACGATATAGCTGACTTCATTAGAAAGATGTTTGAAGATGCTCCACCACAAGCATTAACACCAGAACAAAAGATAGATAATCTTATCAAAAAACATGGTGCATCAAATGTTTACTCAATATTATCATTGTCAAGCCTTGGGCTTGACTAATGGTAAGAAATATGATATAATATATTATAATAAGAAATAAGGAGATGAATAAATATGTGGAAATGTAATAGCTGTAAAGGTTTGGTAATAATAATAGAAGACGATGTGTATTCTTCAGGATATGAAATAGATGAGCATGGTAGAAAGATAAGGTCTAGCTTTACAGATATGTACGTAGGTAGTAAAGGAGAATATTATGAATGTATAGAATGTGGAGATAGGACAGAAATGGAAGGCGACGTAATTGAGATCGCAACTTGGGAAAAAGACCCAATGGAAACATTTAGAGATATGTTAGGCATACCACAAGAAGATAATGTCAAAGGAGAAACAAATGGGAATGATGAAGATATTTTTGAAGTCTATGTTGAGAAAAAAGGAAATGGAGAAGAGGCCGAGTGATAGTATATACACCCATTGCAGTGAATGTGAATATGATTCATATTGTGGTTGTTTAAAAGGTTATGATGATAAGTATTGCACGTATTTAAAGGAGAGTGAATAAATGAATATAAAAGACATAGAGGACGTTCAGTTCTTTTTAGATTATCATACTACTGAAAATTACATTGGAAAGCTAGTTCCTTATAATCACAGATGTATGTTAAGTATATCTAGGATTGAAATGAAGATTGATATAGTTCGTGGAAGATCGGTAGAATATACTTATTGCCTTCTTGGAGAAGATCCTGATGACAAGGAAAATTATAGATTATCTTCTATCACTATATCAGAATTACAATACAATGAGATTATCGATATATACAATAAAGAGCAGAAGGGAGTTAATGATGCAATAAGAAAGTTTCAGGAAGACTTTCTAAGTGGGAGGATACCATATGATAGATAGTAAAATAGAGGAGTTAGACAATAAGATACATCATTTCTATAATAAGGTATGTGAGGGATGTTATGGAAAGTGCAACTCATGTAAAGGAATAAAAGAAGTTAATAAGATGATTGAAGAGGTAGAAAAATTAGAAAAAGAAAAAGGAGTGATAAGATGATTACAATTGCTAATATGGAAGAGGTTTTTAAGTCTTATACAAGAGAACTAGATAGAAGGTTGCTAATTGTGGATAGAAAGGTTAAAGATGAGTGTATGAAGTATGGTCAATATGTTCGTATGTATATAAGACAGACAACATTAGTTGGTGATTTGTATAATAGAGAGGGATATACATATATGAATAATGAGCTATGTGGCGTAGACGAATGCTATGAAGAAACTGGTATATATGAAATAGATTCTGATAATAAATGGATCTTAGAAGATGACTGGGAAAGCAAGTTGGAAATTAAGTTAGCAGAAATGGTAAAAAAGGCAATAGAAGTTGGAGCTAAGCACGGTGATGAGATAAAAGAAAGAAAATTGAAGGAAGCTATAGAAATTGTTGAAAATAATGGGTTCTTTGTATCAAAAGGATAACTTAAGGAGGATATGTGGAAATAATAACATTAAATGATGCAATTGTAAGCATGTCAGATAAGTATATTGAGGGATTAGGTAATAATATAAGAAATCAAATAGATATGCTGTGTTACATATGTCAAGAATGCCAGATGAGCTCTGATGATAATGACTGTGAATGTTGTGACACTGGTGGATCATTAGATAATCTGTATGATGAGTTAAATATATTGGATATGGAAATATTTAAAAGAAAAAAATCTGGAGGCACTAAATGATAACTGTAAAAGACTTAGTTGAGAAAAGTGGAGATATGGTAAGGGTTCTTATGATTGACAAGCAAGGATACTTTGAAATACTTGAATTTTATAAAAAGGACAATATAGTTGAGATGAATGCGACCGATAGTTCTTATAGTCCAAATAGACTTGACGGAATCAATGAGGATCATGAAAGAATAGAAGAGATACTTTATGGATTAGATTATGTCAAAACTTCTGACAGCAAAGAAATTGATGAAGTTATAGAAAATGTAAATAGAAACACGGTTGAATTTGTTAGAATGAATGTTGCCTCTGATACCATTGCAATATCTGAAATCATAAAAGAAATTGACAAACATAAGGGTCAAACTATAATAATAAAGGAGTTGGTATAATGTCAGGATGTATGATGTATGGAAAGTGTGACGTATGTGGGAAGGATGCGATTTTAAGTAGGAAATATTTCTATTATGGTATTCAATGTGAGTGCCATTCTCCAGAGCATTTTGAAATTGTTGAGCATTGTTCAGAGTGTACTCCAGTAGCACCAAGCAGAACAACAATATCAATACTACCATCTGATCATAGAAAATCTGAACCATGTGGTAGTGCTATATTAAGAAACCTGCATAAGTTCAAAGAGAAAATAGCAAGTAGGGATTTACCTATATCCTTAAAAGCAATAAATAGGCTGATTGAAAGTTATGAAGAGTTTGAAAATTGTTTATCAACTGAGGAAGGCTTATAATTAAAGGTAGTATTTGTCAATACTGTCTAAAAACAGTATTGACATTTTGTAAAAAAAATGATATAATATACATATATAAGAGGAAGTGATTAAAATGAAAAGATTACCACCAAAGAAAAATAGTAAGTGTGCTTTATGTTGTTGGGCTTACTCACACGCAGATGTGGCTAGAAAATATTGTAATGAATGCAAAAAATAAAATTTTACGGAGGATTTGATGATATTAAAAACTGAAAAAAGAGATAGAATTATTGGACTTATTAAAGAGCTTAGAGAGATTGATAAGAAGAGTGGTAAGAATAGGATAGAAGAAGAAGAATACGATTTCTTAGATTTACAATTATCTGCCATTCCTGACAATGGAAAGATTGGTTTTTTCAAATGGGTTGCTTTTCATATATTAGGTTATTTTTCAGCTAAAATAATAGAATTAGAGACATTAAAAAAATAGATTGACTTTTTGAAATAAAAATGATATAATAAGATATAGAAAATAAGGGAGGAATCAAATATGACAAATAAAGTATTCTACGCATTTAATTCAACAGATATGGATGAGGTATTATTCACAAAGGATATGGATTTAGATGACATAATAGATGAGATTATAGATGTGATTGGAGAAGATGTAATGATGTACAAAACTTTTGGACATTTTGTTAAGAACTCTTTAGTAGGCGAGATTGATTGGTCTAACAAGGAAATGATGTATGCAATCGCTGCTGATCTAACTGAAGCTTTCGAAGAGGAAATTGGAGTCATAGTAGATTATGGTGATGAAGAATGCTAGAGAAATGGTTGGAGGAAAGAGATACTAAAAGATCACTAAGTGGAGTCGTAAATAAGACCGCATATCTTCAGATTGGAGATACGGTCGACGATGCTTACAAGTTTATGAATAGGGTTAAATTCTCTGAAGAACATGAAACTGAATGTAAAGTAATAATAGAGGCAGATTTTAATGGAGTTATGTTAGATACTGATATGACAAAAGATGATATGGAAATACTACTATTCATAAGTGGTAGTAAACAATACAAGAAATAAGGAGATGGTCTTATGTTGAAAACCGTTGAAAAAATTATATACGTACTGAAGATTAAAGATAGTAAGTATTTTGCATATAGTGGAATGCACAATAGAGGAATTAAAATAACGGAAGATATTGAAGAGATTCTTGATAAAGGTGTCTACTACTCAATAGAGCCAAAAGGAGCTAAAAACAATATAGAAAGAGAAGAAGGTGTTAAACTAGATATTGCCAAAATTAAAGTTAGGATGGAGTTTGAGGAAATTGAATAATCGAATATTAAAAAGAATGAGTAAGATTATAAAACTATATAGAGAGAATGAATCTCTAACTGAAAAGGTAAAAGTTCTTGAGGATAAAATAATAGAATTAACAAAAAGAGAAAAGGAAGTCTATTATGTTGTAGAATATAGAGCATTATTATATTTTGGATGTATGGTAACTGAAGTAGAAAGGTCGTTTTTAACAAATGACATTTCAAAAGAAGTTATAGAATTACAATTGACTAGAGTTAAAGAAGAGAATGGTAATATGTCGATAGTAGGCATTAGAAATATATATGAGGTTGATAAAAAAGGAGTGAGTATATGACGATTGAGGAAACTATAAGACTTGTTAAGTCAAAGCAAAATGGTAGAATAATAAATCAGCATTGTTATGGAGAAGTAACTGCATCATATAAGACCGTAAGAAGAATGGTTGAGGACTTTGCAAAAGCGTGTAATACGGATCAAATAAGTGTCTATTGGTACAATGAAGATTCTAGAGATTTTGTCTATTGGCATAGTGAAGATTGTGCAGATTTTAAGCTGATAGTAATTTCAGATGAAAGATACCCACGAGAAGAGGATTATCACTTTGTTACTTTTGAAGAAGATAAATGTGCTGAAAAATAGTTTGACAAGTTTGAAAAAATGTGATATAATGTTTATATAAAGAAAATAAAAAATATAAAATAAAGAGGAGTGATGTGTATGTCAACAATTAATATGGTAGAGGTTTTAAAGTCA
>JBOGAY010000053.1:0-3618 GCA_051655925.1 Sarcina sp.
ATACTAAATCTTAAAAAGACAACGTTTTATAAACTGCTTAGAGAGTGGGAAGAGATACAAAGCACTAATCCTTATAAAGAATAAACTCACCTTATTTTACTTAAAAATATGGTATATATATTTTAGATTTCAAATTTAATCAATAAAAAAAGCCTAAAAAGGCTTTTTTATTTTTACTCATGTCACTTAAGATTTATATATTATTATATAAATCAGCTTTTCCCAAACAATTAAATAATCCTAATTTATGTTTAACAACTTTTTTTCCCTCTTCGATTGCTTCTGGGAATATTAATAACGGTTCTAATGCTGCTTCATTATTTCTTAATACTTCTCTTGTCTTTTGGAAAAATGCATTTTTGATATCACTCGATATATTAACTTTACATACTCCTAATTGAACTGCCTCTTCTATTTCGTTGTCTGGATTTGCAGATCCACCATGTAAAACTAAAGGTATATTTATTTCATTTTTTATCTCTTTTAATAGTTCTAGGTTTAACTCTGGTTTCATCCATTTTGGATATAAACCGTGAGAGGTTCCAATAGCAACAGCTAAAGTATCTACTCCAGTTCTCTCAACTAATTCTTTAGCTTTTTTAGGATCTGTATAAATTATTTCACTAGCTCCACCTTCAGCTGAATTTCCTAAATTTCCTATTGTTCCTAATTCAGCTTCTACAGATATATTTAATGGTTTAGCTATATCCACAATTTCTTTTGTTAACTTTACATTATCCTCAAAATCTAAGTGAGATCCATCTATCATAACAGAAGTAAATCCACATTTAATTGCTCTTAAAATTTGATTTTTATTAGAACCATGATCCATATGTAAAACAACTGGTACTTTGCTATTTGTAGCTCTAGTTTTTATATATTCTACAAATTCATCTGTTAAATATTCTAATTCATCTGGATGAATTGCCAAAATAATAGGTGAATTATTTTTTTCACACTCTTCTAAAGCTACTTTTAGTAGCTCTGCACTTCCAATATTGTATGCACCTACAGCAAAATTGTTTTGTTGAGCTACATTTAATAAGTCCTTCATATTTACTAGCATTTTTATTCCTCCTATTTATTTTAAATTGTTTCAATATTAAAATCATCAAGTTCCATATCTTGTTCTATAATAAGCTCTCCTTCATCTTCTTCACTTGGAACCTTTTTAGAAATCGATAATACTAATGCTGTTGTTATACTTCCTATTGATAATGCAGCCACAAACCCTAAAGGATTTTCTACAAAAGGTATTATAAATACTCCACCAGAAGGAATGGATGACCCTACATCCCATAACATCGATAATCCTCCACCAATCATACCACCAGCTACACTCGCAGCTATAACTCTAAATGGATCTCTTGCTGCAATTGGTATAACACCCTCTGTTATCATACATAATCCCATTGGAAATGCAACTTTTGCACCTTCTATTTCAGCTTTTGTATATTTATGCTTAGTAAGTAGAACTGAAAGTCCTAATCCTATTGGTGGAATCATCGCAACCATAACTTTTACAGCTTCTGGTCCATAAATACCATTTAAAATTAATCCATCTGCGAATATTGAAGCAGTTTTATTAACAGGACCACCAAAATCAAATCCAACCATACCACCTATAATAGCTCCTGTTATAAATTTAGCTTTTCCATCTAAAGAAGTTAAAAATTCTAATAGAAAACTTTGAAGAGCAACTATAGGAATTCCTATTATAAAATATGCTCCTAATCCACAAACAACCATTGAAATTAAAGGGATTAGCATTACTGGAACTAGCCCCTCCATAGTTTTAGGAACTTTTAAATTTTTCTTTAACCATAAAACAAAGAATCCAACAACAAATCCAAATAAGATTCCACCTAAAAATCCTGCTTTTATTTCATTTGCTAAATAACCTAATACAAGTCCTGGTGCTATACCCGGTTTATCTGCAATTGAATATGCTATAGATGCACAAAATACTGGTACTAATAATGTCATTCCATAAACACCTAAATTAACCAATACTTCACTTATTTTTGTTTCAATTCCAAATCTAGGTATTATTTGTCCTATCGCTATACATAACCCTGCTGCAACAACCAAAGGAAGCATGAAAGAAATTCCTGTTAATAAATGTTTCTTTATTTGCAAATCTTTTAATTTCATTTTGAACCTCCTTAAAAGTTTTTGTATGCATCCTCTAATTTCTCAAATAATTTAACGGTTCCCTTTATTGCGACATTTGTTGGAACTTTTATTAATTTTTTACCTTTAAATCTATCTACACCTATTTTGATATCTGCTGCTATAACTACAAAATCAGCATTATTTATTTGACATTCTGTTAAAATACTTTCTGCACCCATAGATCCTTGAGTTTCAATAAATACCTCATGCCCTCTTTCTTTTCCTACACTAAGAAGTTTTTTTTGAGCCATAAATGTATGAGCTATTCCTGCAGTACATGCACAAATTCCTACTATTTTCATAATTCACCACTCCTTACCTAAAATTTTTATTATTTCATTTTTATCTTGTACTTCTTTTAAAAACTTTACATTCTCATCTTCTGCTAAATTACCTGCTACTTTTGATAATATTTTTATATGTGTATCATTTTTATCTTCTAAAGTTACCGCAAATAAAACTATTAAATCAACAGGATCTCCATCTAAAGTTTCCCATTCTATTGGATGCTTTAATCTTGCTATAGCTAACGAAGTATTTTTAACTCCCATAGATTTTCCATGTGGTATAGCTAATCCGCTTTCTAATCCAGTTATTCCTTGGCTTTCTCTTTTAAAAATATCTTCTATAAAAATATTCTTATTTACTAGATCTCCTGTTTTTTCTAAAGAATTAGCTAATATATTAATAATGTCTTCTTTATTCTTTGATTCTATATTCAAATGAATATTATCTTCTTTTAATATTTTTCGTATCATATTTCATTACCTCCGCAACCTTTTGTAATATAAGTGTATAATATAACGAACACTTTTAAAAGATAAAAAACATTTCTTTTTTTTTTGAAACATTTTTTACTTTTTTGTTTTTAATTTAAGTGGTATACTTTTTATACTTGGAGGTGATTCTTATGAGTCTTAATTTTAAACATTTTGAATTAATAGAAATGCTTCAACAAAACTGTTCTTTTCAAGAAATTATAAAAAAATCTAATCTTTCAGAAAGAAATATTAGATATCAAATTAATGAGCTAAATGATGAATTAAAATCAGATTATAAAATTAAAGTTAATAAAAATGATATAGTTTTGAATAATAATTTCTCTTGTCTTCATGATATATTTAAAAATTTTGAGAAAATTTTTTATTCATACTCCTCACAAGAAAGAATTGACCTTATTATTTTTAAGACTCTTTTAAAGAAAGAGTCTATTAATATAAATAGACTTTCCAAAGAATTAGATATAACAAAACCTACTCTTAGAAATGATTTAAAAAAATTAAAAATATACTTAGAAAAGTTTAATATTAATATTATTCAAAAAGAAAATTCAATTTATATTTTAAAATATAATGACTTGGACCTATGTTACTTCTTATCTTCATATCTTAATAAATATGAAAATCTTACTTTTAACAATTTTACACTAAAAAAAATGAGTTT
>JBOGAY010000054.1:0-2648 GCA_051655925.1 Sarcina sp.
AAAATCATTTTCTGAAATTAAATTTGATGGTATAATCATTTTGAGTCATTCCTTTTGATTTTGATTTGTTTCGCGACATCATTATATCAAAAAAGAATGACTTTTTTATTTTTTACAATTTTTGTTATTCAACAAGCTATATCAATATATACTCAAATTTTAAAGTTAAAAGAATAAATCAATAAAATAGAAGTGAACAAATATATGTCCACTTCTATTTTTGAGCTTATTTAAATATTGTATAATCCACAAGTTCTACATTATTATCTATAATCCACTTCTTCACTCTGTCACTTGTTAAAATTTCAAGTTCTAACTCTCTTGTCTTTGTATAACTACTTAAGGCTTCTAAATCAGAATCACAATATGCTGGATGGCACATAAGATCTAATATTTCCTCTTCTAAAATATTAGATTTATCCTGTTCAAAAAATTCATAACAAACTCTATCATCATAAAATCCCATAGTATATTTTACACATTTTTTATTTATATCAGTTTTTGCTGCTCTCATTGGTAGATTGTATTTATCTGCAAGTTTAATTGCTACATGCTTATACTCTTCTATAAGGTGTGCAAAATGGTGACTATCTAAATGAGTTGGCATACATCCCATAAGATCTTTAAACCTTTCAAGTTGTGCTTCCCACTCTAAATACAATTCCTCTGCATCAATAACTGCTTTTCCATCTCTTAAATCATAAAAACCATAAAATTTCCCATTCTCATCTGTTAAACTTTTTAAATCTTTTCTAATTGGTTCCCCTGTTGTAGCAGTTAAATGTAATCCAACTCTAAGCCCTGCATTTTCCTTTGCAAGCTTTACCGCCTCTTCAACTTCTAGCATTGTAACCATCATTGTTGTAGACTTTAAAGCCCCGTTTTTATAGGCTTCTATTATTGCTTTGTTTACTCCCTTAGTCAGTCCAAAATCATCAGCATTTATTATAAGTTTCATTTTGCTTGTCCCCCTAATTCTTTATATAAAAATTGTATTTTTTAAATCTTTAATTTTATATTCTAATTTTATCACGAAGTTTTAATCTCTTTTTATTTTGTAATAAAGAGTTTACTTTTTACATATTTTATTTAAATCTATAAATTATATAAGAGCTAAAATTTGCATATCTTTCTAGTCAAATCAAATGACATTCTACCTAATATAACAATCTACAAAATTTCACAAAAAAAAGATAAGAACACAATCTAGGTTCTTTCTCATCTTTGGTGAAATAGAATACTGAATACATTAGAAAAGGGCATCCTAAAATGCCCTTTTGTTGTATACTTATTTTTTATACCCATACTTGAGTAAGAACCACAATCTAAACCTGTTCTTATCTTTTTGAAAGTTATCTCTTTCTAACTCTTTCAACAACATTTTCTTCAACAAATATCATTTTATACTTTTTAGTCTGTACATTATATTTTTCTATATCAGCTTCAATCTTTGCTCTATTATGAAAACATGATATATCAAGTCTACATTCAAGTTTTAAATAACCTTCAAGAATCTCAAAACCATCATCTCCATATTCCTGACTAGGAAGCTCTACAAGTATCTTATGAGTTGGTTTTAACTCACTTCTTGTGATACCTTTAGTCCTTACTAGAAGTTCTGATGTATGATGGTCATATTGATGCATATCTAATATTGCCAAATGATGTTCCCCCCTTTTATGTCTCTCTAAATTGATGTAGCTAGATAATTTTAAATATATTACCTAAGTTTCCCTTTTATTGTATCATAAACCTCGATATATTAAAGCATTAAATGAAAAAAAGTAACAAGAATATACAATTCTCATTACTTTTTTAACTTTAAAGTTTTATAATTTAACTGTTAATATTCTTTTACAGTTTATAAATTATTTTTTCTTTCTGTCAGTAAAACTTGTGTGAAGTAATTCTTCAGCAAGATGTCCACCTGGTTTACCCATAAATGTATCATACATTTTAATAAGAGCTCCATTTTGATGTGCTTTTCTTTTTGGTAAAAGTTTAGCATCTTGGTTATATAAAACTGAAGCTCTAACTTTTCTTATGTCCATGCTTTCTCTATCTTTAGCATTTACATGAGGTTGTCCACCACCATTTACACACCCTCCTGTACAAGACATAACTTCAATAAAGTGGTATCCATCATTAAGTCTACCCTCATTAATGAATTTAAAGAATGAACCTGAACCATTAATTACTGCTACTTTATAATCAGTACCACCAATGTTTACTGTAGCTTCCTTAACGTCAGCTTCTCCTCTTACTGCTTTGTACTCAACATCTTCAAGGTCTGCATTTTCAACCATGTCTTTAGCAGTTCTAAGAGCGGCTTCCATAACTCCACCTGTTGCTCCAAAGATTGCTCCTGCTCCTGTGTATTCACCCATAGCTGGATCTGCTAATTCATCTTCAAGATTTGCAAAATCTATCTTCTCACCTTTGATAAAAGCTGCAAGTTCTCTAGTTGTTAATACAGCATCTATATCTCTTAAACCTTCTCTTTCCATCTCTGGTCTATCTGCTTCATATTTTTTAGAAATACAAGGCATGATTGTTACAGTAAACACATCCTTAGGATCTAACCCCTCAAGTTGTGGATAATAACTCTTACTTGCTGCTCCAAACTCTTGTTGTGGTGATTTAACACT
>JBOGAY010000055.1:0-4893 GCA_051655925.1 Sarcina sp.
GAGATAATGCTCCAACAGAGGATGAGCAATTTGAATCTTACAAGTATGTTTTAGAAAAAACACAAGGAAGACAAGTTGTTATAAGAACACTTGATATCGGTGGAGATAAAACACTTCCATACTTACCATTGCCAGAAGAAATGAACCCATTCTTAGGATACAGAGCTATAAGATTATGTCTTGATAGAAAAGAAATATTCAAGGTGCAATTAAGAGCTTTATTAAGAGCTTCAGTATATGGAAAACTTGCTGTAATGTTCCCAATGATTTCAGGAATTCAAGAATTTGAGCAAGCTAAAGAAGTTGTAGAAGAGTGTAAAGCTGAATTAGTTGCAGAAGGAATTCAAGTATCAGATAGTATTCAATGGGGAATAATGGTTGAAATTCCAGCAGCGGCAGTAATGGCTGATGAACTTGCTAAACATGTTGACTTCTTCTCAATCGGAACAAATGATTTAATCCAATATACACTTGCTGCAGACAGAATGAGTGAGAAGGTTTCATACCTTTACAATCCAATGCACCCAGCTGTATTAAGATTAATCAAAATGACAATTGATGGAGCACATAAGCACGGTAAATGGGTAGGAATGTGTGGAGAGATGGCTGGAGATGAAGCAGCTATACCAACACTAGTTGAGTATGGATTAGATGAGTTCTCAATGAGTGCATCATCAATGCTTACAGCTAAGAAAATAATAATGGAACAAGAGTAATTTAAATTACTTAAGATATAGAAGCAGTTTAGTTTAGGCTAAATTGCTTCTTTTTTATTAAATAAGAAGCAATTGAAATATTTTAAAAAGAAAATTAAAATCCTATTAAGACGACAAAAAACAACACAAATACTATAATTTGTATGTTATTATATAGTTATTAAATTATGTAAGGGTGAAAAAAATGAAAATTAAATGGAGTCTTATAACTGGAGTTACATTTCTAGCATATTATCTCTTTTTAGTGATTGGAATAGGGGGATCGCTTATTAATTCAGTATTTTTATTTGTTGGATTAATGTTTTTAGGGATATATTATTTTGATTTAGAGTACGAAAATAAAAGAAACAAAGATATATATTTAAAATGGAGAGGAAAAATATTGGTCCTATTTTCAATAATAGCAAGCTTTTTTGTGATAGTAAATGGGGCTATGTGGATAATTGCAATGGATAAAAAAATAGACAAAACAAATGTAGTAATGGTACTTGGTGCTGGGCTTGAGGGCGATCAAGTTTCACCAACACTTAAAACAAGGCTTGATGGTGCTATTAAATATTTAAAAAAAACAGAGGGTTATGACTTTATCTTAGTATCTGGAGGGCAAGGTCATGATGAACTTATATCTGAGGCAGAGGCAATGAAAAGATATTTAGTTAATGCAGGCGTGCCAAATGAACAAATAGTTTTAGAGGATAAATCAACTTCAACTTATGAGAATTTCAAATTTTCAAAAGATATTATAGAGAAAAAAACAGGAAAGTATATAGAAGATCTAAATATAAAAGTTTTTACCAATGGATTTCACTGTATGAGGAGTTATTTTCTTGGTAAAAGATTAGGGTATGGGGAGCTTAGTACTTATGGAACTTCAACTCCACCATCTTTAGTACCATATTATTATTTTAGGGAAGTGTTTGCATTTGCAAAATCAATAATGTTTGATAAATAGAGTCAAAGAAAAATCTTTGACTCTATTTTTGTTTTATTTAGTCGAATATGCTTTAAATAAAAAACAAATAGTTAAATTTTAGAAAAAAACTAAAAAAATTACTGAAGCTTGGTATAATATTTTTATTAGAATATTTTGAAGTTTAAGGGGTAAAAAAATGAGTGAATCTAGAAAGTTTTACAATAAGGGTGTTAAGGATTTTCATAAGGGAAATTTAGAAAAGGCAATTGCAAACTTAGATCTTGCAATTTCTCATGATATCAAAAATTCAGCAGCTTTAAATTTAAGAGGAATAATTTATTATATTAAAGGACAATCGGTAAAAGCATTAACAAGTTGGCAAATAAACGTAGAGTTTAACAATGACGAAATAGCAAAGGGTCATATAGAATCATTTGAAGAGGATAAAAAGTATCTTGAAAAATATAATGATGCGTTTGATAAAATGAATAAAGGTAGATTTAATGAATCTACTAGGTTATTAGAAGAATTAACAGATAGTGATTTTAATATTTTAAATGTGAGAAATGCGTTAGCATATTCTTATATAAAAGAAGGAAAATATACAAAGGCGAAAGAATGTATAGAGATAGTTTTAGAAAAACATAAAACTAATGAGGGTGCAAGAGATAATATTGACATATTAAAACATAAATCAGGAATATCAGTGAAAACTGGGGATAACAAGAAGCTCTATATAGGAGCTTTATGCACAGTTTTAGTACTAGGTGTTGGAGTTACGGGAGTTAATAATTCAAAGAAAATTTCTAATATAGGTGAAAGTTCGGCGAGTATAGTTTCAAATGAAGAAGAAAAAAAAGACAAAGAAATGCAAAAAGACACATTAAACACAGGAGCTAATGTAACTGAAAAAGAAGATGAAATAGTAAAGGTATCAGGGTTAGATGGAAAGAAGTTAAAAGATGCTATTGATAAAAAAGATTTTGATCTCATAGGTAAAACTCTTAAAACTACAAAAATAGATGGGTTAAGTGGGCTAGAACTAGATGTTGTAAATGAGGCAAAGAAGGTTATGCAAACAGAAGGGATAAAAGAACTTTATAAAAAAGGAACAACTGAATTTAATGTTAAAAATTTTGGGAAAGCTAAAGATAAGTTTTTAATGGCTTTAGATTATTCAAAAGAAACTTATCTTGATGCACATATAACTTATATGTTATCAGTAACGTATGAAAATCTTGAAGAAAATGATAATGCAATAAAGTATTATTCAAAATATGAATCAACAAATTATCAAGAAGAAGGAAGTTATAGAGAGGAAGTTCTTTATAAACTTGCGATATTAAATGAAGATAAGAGTATAGAAGAAAGTAAGAAGTTCGCAAAAAAACTTGTAAATGAATATTCTAATTCTATATACAATAATGATAATATCAAGGCTATTTTAAATAATTAAGATAGGAGTGATGCAAATGATAAAAATAATTAAAGGTGCACAAGTATATGCACCTGAATATTTAGGAGTAAATGATGTAGTTATAGCTAATAATAAAATAGCAGGTATCTATGAGGAGTTAGATATTCCAATAGATTTTCTTGATATTGATGTTATACCTGCAATGGGAAAAATACTCGTACCTGGATTTGTAGATTCTCATGTTCATATTATTGGTGGCGGAGGTGAAGGAAGTTTTAAAACTAGAACTCCAGAGATATCTATTAGTTCACTTATAGAATCAGGAATTACTACTGTTGTTGGTTGTATAGGAACAGATAGTGTATGTAGAGATATGAGAACACTTATAGCAAAGGTTTATGCACTTGAAGAAGAGGGAATGACAGCTTATTGTTATACAGGCTCATATGAATTTCCTATAAGAAAAGTTTTAACTCATTCTGTAAAAGAAGACCTTGTTCTTGTAGAAAAAATTATAGGAGTAGGAGAGATAGCACTATCAGATCATAGAAGCTCTCAAGGAACATATCAAGATTTTTTAACTGTTGTATCAGATGCTAGAGTTGGAGGTCTTTTATCAGGAAAAGGTGGAGTTGTGAATGTTCACCTTGGTGATGGTGCTAGGATGATGGGCTACATTTTTGAAATGATAGAAAATAGTGAAATTCCAGCAGATCAATTATTACCAACTCATGTTAATAGAAGTACAAAACTTATGCAAGAAGGTTTAAAATTAATTGAAAAGGGAGGATATGTTGATTTAACAACATCATCTAACCCTGATTTTCTTGATGAAGATGAGTTTAGAGCAGGTGAAGGTTTAAAGTATCTTCTTGATAAAGGTGCTAATATAAATCAAATAACTTTTTCATCTGATGGGAATGGAAGTATGCCGGTGTTTGATGAAAAAGGGAATTTAAAGGGACTTGGAATTGGTTTAGTTAGTACATTATTAAGGGAAGTTAAATATGCTATTAGTAGAGGTGTTAAATTTGAAGATGCCTTAAAGGTTATAACAGCTAATCCAGCTAGAATTTTAGGGTTAAAACAAAAAGGTAAAATTGAAGTTGGAATGGATGCGGATATTGTTATTTTAGAAAAAGAAACTCTTAATGTAGATGCAGTGTTAGTTAAAGGAAAAACCGCTAGATTGCAAGGAGAAAATATTATAAAAGGTACATTTGAGTAATTAAATAAAGAGACATCAATTTAACTAAATTAATATATTATGGTAAAATCATAATATGAAATTAAAATACCCTTTTAAAAAGGATGACTTGGAGGAAGAAATATGGTAACAAATTTAACAAACAATTTTAATGAAGAAGTATTAGAGAAAAAAGGTATAGTTCTTGTAGATTTTTGGGCTGAATGGTGTGGACCATGTAAAATGTTAGGACCAGTAATAGAAGAATTATCAGAAGAAATTGAAGGTGTTAGCTTTACTAAACTTAATGTTGATGAAAATGGAAAGATAGCTATGGATTATCAAGTACAAAGCATACCAACAGTTATGATTTTTAAAGATGGTGAGCTTCAAGAAAAACTTGTAGGATTTAGACCTAAAGCTGATTTTGTAGAAACACTTAAAAAATATATGTAATAAAGGAGAAAGCTATGGAGGGTAGATATGATATCGCAATAATTGGTAGTGGCCCTGCAGGACTTTCAGCTGCACTTAATGCAAAAATAAGAAACAAAAAGTTTATACTTTTTGGAAATAAAAATTTAAGTGCAAAGATAGAGAAAGCACCTAAAATAGATAACTATTTAGGTTTTTTTGGAATGAATGGCCAAGAGATTGGAGA
>JBOGAY010000056.1:0-5230 GCA_051655925.1 Sarcina sp.
GTTCATAATCACCTCTTATTTTAAGTTTTAAATTTCTAATATCATAAACTCCTGCAAGTATAACACTTCTAAAAGTAGTTGCAGTTTCTTCTTCTCTCTCTAAATAAAGTGCTCTAAGCATCCCTAAAAATTCAATAAACACTTCATTATTTCCTGCTTTGTCAGCCTCATCAATTATTAAAATCATTTCGTTATATTCAGTTAAATCTGATATCATATAACCGAGTTCAAGCATTGTTCTTGCTTCATAAATTTTATCTAGAATTTCTTTATCTTTTCTGAACTGCTTTTTAAACATTTCAGTTAGCATAAGACAAAAACTCTCTTCTGTTTCAAAACTAGTATTTCCAACTCCTTCAAAACTTATTTTTATAGCCTTATACTTATCTTTTATACTTTTATAAAGTTGTGATAGTGTTGTAGTTTTTCCATACTGTCTTGGTCTTGTTATTACAAAATAAAATTCATTTTCTACAAGCTCCTCTATTTTTCTAAGCTTATTTGAAATATCAACTAAATAATGCTTTTTAGGGTTGCAAACTCCGGTTGTATTAAATACTTTTTTCATCCTATCACCTCTTTGATTCATTCTTATCTTTTTATTTAAATATTATACCATCATTTACAGTGAAAATTCTATATTACTATCTGTTACTGTACGTAATAAAAACTCCCAATCAAATATTTTAAATTTAATTAGGAGTTTTTATTAGAATTATTTATTTTCTTCTATAAATTTTCTTACATCATAATTTAATATCATCATATAAGTTTCAAATCCAAGTTGAACAAGTTCATCAGAATAAACACTAGTCTTTGTCAATTTTTCTTCTTTTAACATACTAGCAAGCTTATTTAACTCGCCTTGTATTTCTTTACTTTCATGCTTTTCATTATTTTTAACCATTTCAGTTGTCATATAAAGACCTAAAGCTGTTTGATAATCACACTTACAATAACTTTGTGCAACAAGCTCATCAAGTTTATATTCTATATCCTCTTCCCCTGTTAATCCTTCGAAATTTGTTTTTTCAATCCAAGGATTTATAACAAACTTTGCAATTTCATCTAAAGCAAAGTTTGATAATTTTTCTGATTCATTAGTAAATCCATGCTCTAAATCTTCTATAAATGCTACATAGTCTTTAACCTTTGTTTCATATAATCTTGAAAACATAAATGCAACCATATTTGAAACAAACAACTCATCTGTATATTCAACTTCTTCATCTGACATATCTTGATCAAACTCTTTTAAAAACATATATAAGTCACTTTCATCACTTGGAACACTTGCCTCATAACCATTATTGAATATTTTCTCAAACTCATTATATAAGTTAACACCATAATCAACATCAAAAATATTTCTATTATCCTTATACTCTACAAGTGCTTTCTCACAAGCATCTTTATATAAAAGCTCATCATAAGCAAAACCTGTCTTAGCTTCTATAACTTCTGATAAATCCTCATAATTATCATATGATAAAGCTATAGGATTCTCACTTTCTAATATATGATTAAAAGTTTTTCCAAACTTCCCTGTCTTTAAATCTAAATCAAACTTCATATTTTCTCCTCTTTCACTACTTAATCTTAAGTATTTTTTCTATTTATTTTAAACATATAATTCTTTTTTTAGTCTTCTTTTCTAAAATATTATAACTTAATATCTTATTTTTAACTACTAATCAAAATTTCTTTTTAAATACTTAAGATATTTCTTTTATTCTAGTTTAAAATTGCTAAAGAGGTTATAATTAAGAAATATGCTTAATTTTTAGGAGGAACATAATGTTTTCTAACAAAGAACTTTTACAAGAAAGAATAAACGAATTAGATAATGCAATTTTAAATTATAAAGATGATAAAATAAATATTTTTTCATTTACAACTAAAGAGAGAATGCTTGATTGCTTCATTAATAATAATTTTTGCTTCGCATCTCAAGGTGTTTATGAAAAAAATGATATAAATTTTGAAAATATAAAATCTTCTGCTTGCTTTATAGCAACTGATACTTTAGGCGAAATTAAAGTTATAACATCAGAGGCTACAAAAATATTTAAAAATAAAGATGAGGCTATAGAATTTTTATCTATCTCTACTGAAGATATTTCTGAAATTTCTACACCTGATCCTGAAAATATTAATACTGAAAGTTTAGTAGAAAATATAGAATATAATGAAGAAACTCTATCAAACTCAATTGTATCCGATGTTATTGATGATTTATATACAACTATTGACTATGATAAAATTTTAGCTATTGACTTTGAAACAGCTAATGAATACCATGATAAAGCTTGTAGTGTTGGTATAGCTTTATATGAAAATGGAGAAATCTCTCTTAGCAAAGAATTTTTAATTAATCCTGAGACTTACTTCAATAAAACTAATGTAGATATTCATGGAATCACAGAAAATATGGTAAAAGAGTCTCCAGCATTTCCTGTAATTTGGAAAAACATTTTTGATATTATAGATGAAAAAACTCTTGTTATCGCACATAATGCTGCTTTTGATATTAGGCTTTTACAGAAGCTTATTGCTATTTATAAATGTGAATATAAAGAGTTTGATTATCTTTGTACTCAAAACCTTTATAGAAGTAATATAAAACTTGATGCTTATAATTTAAAAGCTGTTGGTATTCATATAGGAGAAACTTTTGAACATCACAAAGCTGTTGATGACTCCCTTGTATGTCTTAAAGCATTTTTACATGTTATAAATGAAGAAAAATATTTTAATAGGAATCTTATAGAAAATGAATTCCATACATCTATTGAAAAGTTCACCATGACAAATGAAACTCTTGCATACACTGCAAGAGTTAAAAGACAGGCAAGCTTTAATAGATTCAATACAAGTGGTTTTAAAGCAAAAGATTTAAAACCTAAAACTACAACTTTTGATGAAACTCATCCTGTCTTTGGAAAAGTATTCACTTTTACCGGAGATTTTACAAACTTCTCTAGTAAAGAAGAAGCTGCTCAAAGAATTGTGGATCTTGGTGGTATATTCAAAGATGGTCTTGTTAAAGCAAATGACTACTTAGTTCAAGGAATCAACCTAAGCACTGGACTTCCAATGGATGGTTCAAAAGTACAAAAAGTAGCTGACTACAATAATAAAGGTTGTAATATTCAAATCATAACTGAATTTGAACTTATGAACTTATTAAGTATTAAGTCTACAAATGAAGAAGAAATCACTCCTATTGTAGAAGAAACTATTCTAGAAAATTCTACTGAAACAAATGCTATTGAAGAAAATCATGAACATATTAATATAGATGTTGAAGAAGTTTTAGAAGAAAGTAATGAACATAATATTGCTATTGAAATAGAGCAACCTATAGAAGAAAAAGTTACAATTGATAAGATTGAATCTATTGAAAATTCAATAGTTACAGAGAACTCTAGTAAAAGAAATTTCAAAGCAAAAGTAAAAGATACTCAATTATCAATGTTTGATTTAATGATGGGTAGCTCTGAAGAAGTTGCAGTTGAAGATAGTTCTACTGTTCCAAATCAAGAAATTGAACCTATTGTAGAGCAACCTACTCTTGGGCTAGATATTACAGTAGTTAAAGAAACAAAAGTAAATACTACTAATCCTAATGAGCAGAAAGAAGTGAGTTTAGAATCAACTCATGTAGCTAAAGAAAGCAAAACTTACTCATTAATCTCTCCAAAAGGAGATTATATAAAGTTTGAAACAGAATCTGAAAAGCTTGAAAAACTTAAAGAATATAAGCTTATCTCTGCAAAAGCAACTGCTTGTGATAAATCTATTTACTACAAAGGTGTTTACTCTACAGAAGCTATTAGATGTGATATTGTTGGATACTTAGACTTAGACGTCTTAGTTCTTAATATTGATGGTAAACTTCACTCTATAAGAGGTGAATATCTAAAGCAAATGCAAGATACAAACTTTAGCATTTTTGAATCTTAATTTATAAATATAAAGACAGTGCTTACACATGTACCACTGTCTTTTCACTTTGTATTCAACTTTTTCCACTTTCTTATCTTAGTTCTAAAAGGACTTGAATGACGCAACTATGAAACTTCTGAAATTAACTCTTCTTTACTTTTATCCCCTATCATTTTATCTCCCTTTAATTTATATTCTACCTTTCAATACCATTAAATAAAAATATCCCACAGATTTTAAACTCTGTGAGATATCTTAAAATTTACTACTTAGCTTCTACATAAGCATCTTCAAATTGGATTTTTCCAAGTTGAGTTACTCTTACACCCTTAACTTTTGGTTGAATACCTTTTGGTTGTGTATAGTGATAGATTGGAATTATTGGCATATCAGCCATTAATATAGCTTCTGCATCCTTTAATTGCTTTTCTCTCTTTGCAACATCTGGCTCTGCTTTAGCAGCTGTGATAAGTTTATCAAACTCAGGGTTTGAATATCCTGGGTTATTAAGACCTACATCTGTTACAAATAAATCAAGGAATGTCATAGCATCAATATAGTCACCTATCCATCCATCTCTTGCGATTTGGAAGTTCTTTTGGTTTCTTGTAGCTTGGAATACTTTCCACTCTTGGTTCTTAAGATTTACTTTAACACCAATTTGGCTCCACATACCTTGAACTGATTCAGCTATAACTTTGTGTGCACCTTCTGTATTAAACATTAATTCGAATGTTGGAAGACCTTCTCCACCTTTATATCCTGCTTCTTCTAATAATTTTTTAGCTTTTTCTATATCACCTTTAGCTGGGAAGAATTCTTCACTAAATGGCTTACCATCTAACCCTTTCATACTTGAAGGTACAAAACTTGTAGCTGGTGTTTGTTCACCTTTAGTTACATTTTTAACTAAAGCTTCTCTATCAATAGCAAGTGTTAAAGCTTGTATTACTTTAGGATCTCTTAAAGCCTCGTGGCTTAAATTATTTCCTGTTACGTTAACTGAGAAATAGTAAGTTCCAAGTTGTGGGAATACTGTTCCTATACCACTTGCAACTGCATTTTGAATTTCTGATGGTGGAATTGAATCTACCATATCAATTTGTCCTGATTTAAATGATGAATATGCTGTATTTTCATCAGCTACCATTCTAACATCTAAAGTTTCAAGTTTAATTTTATCTTTATTCCAGTAATGTTCATTTTTCTTAAATACTAATGATTGTTTTTGATTGAATTCTACCATTTTGAATGGTCCATTTGAAATATAAGTCTCTGGTTT
>JBOGAY010000057.1:0-8357 GCA_051655925.1 Sarcina sp.
AATTATATGGATTATTACAATAATTATAGACCACAGTGGAATTTAAAAAAGATGACTCCGGTTCAATACCGAAATCACCTTTTATCTTTAGACTATTAAGGTCTTTTTTTAAAATGTCCTTGACTAAGGGTACACTTTAAGTTTGCTATACCCTTTTTTAAAAAAATTAAATTTCAACTTTTTACTTGACTATTATTAGCTGGTCTATAAAAATATTATTTTATTGATTATAGCACATGAAAAATAGCACCTTATTAAGATATTATTAAGAATTAGTAAAAGATTAAACATTAATTGATATTACTACAAACTATTAGTATAATTGATGTAAGAAAATGTTGAAAAATGGGGGAGAGAAATGACAAATAAGGATAGATTAATAAATAGATTTTTAGAGTATGTAAAAATTGATAGTGAAAGTTATAATGAAAAAGACTTTGCTGCTAGAGTATATAGTGATTTAAGAGACATTGGATTTGAAGTTGTTTATGATAATATAGGTAAAGATCTTGGATCAAATTGTAAAGGTAATATAATAGCTAAATTAAAAGGTAGTGTAGATAGAGAAACAATAATGTTCTCATGTCATATGGATACTGTAAAACCTGGAATTAATATTAAGCCAATAGTTAAAGATGATATGATTTGCACTGATGGAACTACAATTCTTGGTGGAGATGATAAAGCTGGGATTGCAGGGATTATAGAAGCTATTATGGAGCTTAAGGAAAAAGAAGAAGAGTATCCAAATATTGAACTTGTATTCACTATATGTGAAGAAGTAGGACTTTTAGGGTCAAAAAACTTAGATTATTCTAAGGTGGAAGCTAAAAAAGCTTTTATTTTAGATAGTAGTGGTGATGTTGGAACAGTTACAGTAAAAGGTCCAGCACAAGATAATATAAAGGTGAGAATTATAGGAAAACCAGCACATGCAGGGGTTGCACCTGAAACAGGTATAAGTGCTATAGAAATAGCATCAAAAGCTATAGCTAATATGAAACTTTTAAGGATTGATGAGAATACTACAGCTAATATAGGAACAATAAGTGGGGGAGTTGCAACTAATGTTGTATGTCCAGAGGTTTTAATAATCGCAGAAGCTAGAAGTACTGTAGAAGAATCATTAGATAAGCAAACTAATCATATGACAAAAGTATTTGAAAAATATGCAAAAGAAATGGGTGGACATGCTGAAATAGAAATTACTAGATCATATGGAGCTTTTACCGTTGATGAAAATGAAGAAATAATAAATCATATTAAAAAAGCTTGTAATGAAGCAAATTTAAAGATAAATTTAGTTTCATCTGGAGGGGGGAGTGATACTAACATTTTCAATGGAAAAGGCATAAAGGCTGTTAACTTATCAAGTGGAGAAAGAAAGCCACATACGCTAGAGGAACATATTTATATAAAAGATTTAATTAATATTTCAAAAATTGTAAAAGCTCTCATAAAAACGAGCTTATAACAAGAGAAAGGCATAGGTGAATTTTACCTGTGTCTTTTTTATATAAAAAATTAAAATGGACAAAATAATGAGAAGGTGTATATCTTATAATTATAAAAAATAAAGTATTAAGTGGATTAGACCACTTGATATGAATATAGAGGTGATGAAATGTATAGTCATGAGCTTGATTACAAAATATATGGTGATGATATGCAATTTGTAGAAATTGAATTAGATTCAAGAGAAGCTGTTGTTGCAGAGGCCGGAGCTATGATGATGATGGATATGAACATACAAATGGAAACTATTTTGGGGGATGGGAGTAGTAAAAAAGGTGGTTTTTTAGGACTTCTTGGCGGAGCAGCAAAAAGAGTTATTAGCGGTGAAGGTTTATTTATGACAGTTTTTACAAACATTGGAGGTATGAAAGAAAAAGTAGCATTTGCATCTCCTTATCCTGGAAAAATAATACCTGTAGATTTAAGGGCATATCAAGGTAAAATTATTTGTCAAAAAGATGCTTTTTTATGTGCAGCTAAGGGAGTTAGCGTTGGAATTGACTTTAAAAGGAAGCTTGGAGCGGGTTTTTTTGGTGGAGAAGGTTTTATACTTCAAAAATTAGAAGGTGATGGTATGGCTTTTATTCACGCTTGTGGTACTATTGTAAAAAAATCTTTAATGTCTGGACAAAAATTAAGAGTAGATACAGGGTGCTTAGTTGCTATGACTAAGGGGGTGGATTATGATATTCAATTTGTTGGTGGAATAAAAAATAGTTTATTTGGAGGCGAGGGGATTTTCTTTGCAAGTTTAACAGGACCAGGAGATGTTTGGATACAAAGTTTACCGTTTAGTAGACTTGCATCAAAAGTATTTGCATCAGCACCACAAGTAGGGGGAAGAGATGTTGGAGAAGGAAGTATTTTAGGTGGTTTAGGGAATTTATTTCAAGATTAAATATTAAAAAAGTAAAGTGAAAGGAGATAATCAAAATGCTTTGATTATCTCTTTTTCTTATATATATTGTTTTGAGGTATCGGGGAAGATTGGTGCATCCTTGAATTCGGTGTATTGATAGTCAATTTTAGAATGATTATTATTGATATCAAGGTCAACTATATCAATTATTGTTTTACCTATAAATTCACCAAGTGTAAGACCTTGATCGCAGTCTGCCTTATAATGTACACCAGCATAAAGTCTAGAGTTAGAACATTCTAGTGCTAAATCATAAAGTTTTTCTTTTTCAGCAGGGAAAAAGTATGTTAGTATAGCAAACATACAACCTGCTAAAACAGAGTGGCCAGCAGGATATGAAGGATGTTTTGGAGTTTGAAGTATAGGCTTAAATAATGGATTATATTGTACAGGGCGTATTACATTAAATAAATATTTATAATGCCAACAGACTATGCAAGCATCGTTTAAAGCTCCGTTTAATATATACAAGATTCTTTGAGCCCTACAAGCAGGGACTTTATATGTTGTAATCAAAATATCTACAATTGGCATAAGTTGTTTTGATGGAGGACCATATCCCCAGTATTTAGCTATCTCTATTTCTTTAGGTGTTAAAAATTTTGATATATTATAGATATAATCAAATTCTTCTTTAAAATTAAAAATCATATCAGGTTCTTTAATTGGAAAATTTAAGGGAGTATCAGATAAACCGTAAAAATGATTTTCATTTTTTTGTAAAAAAGAGGTTCTCCAACTGTTAGCCTGAGATTCTTCAGGTTGTGGAAATAAGTATTCACAAGGGTAAGGGATTAAATTCCAACCATAAGGATTAATTGATGGAAACAACTCTAGTATTTCAGAATTTTCATTTAAATTGTGATTAGAATGATTTTTACAATTATTCATTGCAACGCTCCTAAATAATAATTAATACATTATTATATAAATAATAGAGAATAATTGATACGAAAATAAATAAAAAATTAATATATTAAAAATAAAAGGAAAATATTGACAAAATAAGAAGTGAGTAATATTATATAATTAGTTTAGTGATTTAACGCTTTATCTTAATAAAGCGAAAGGGGGATAATGTTTAAGAGAATAAAAGAAATACCAATAGGTACAAGAGATATTATAGGGAATGAATGTATAAAAATAGAAAATACATTGAACGTTGTCAATGAAATATTTAATAATTTTTCTTATGAGCAAGTAAGAACTCCTAGTGTTGAATTTTATGACACATTTAGAGGGCTTGAGAAAGCAATAAATCAGGAAGAGATGTATACATTGACAGATGGTGAAGGAAAAATTTTAAGTTTGAAAGCAGATGCAACACTTCCAATAGCAAGACTTGTAGCTAGTAAACTTAAAGATAAAAGTTTGCCTATTAGACTTAGATACGCAACAAATGTATTTAAGATTAGTAAAAAACTTTCTGGTAAAAGAAATGAATCAATAGAAGCGGGGATAGAGCTCATTAGTGATGATGTTTTCAAATCTGATATAGAGGCGATATTAATAGCAATAGAAGTATTAAAAGCTTTGAAGTTCGAGGAATTTAAAATAGAAATAGGTCATGTAGGAATTGTGAAAAGAGTTATTGAACTTTTGAATTTAAATGAAGAGGAAAAAGAAATATTCATAGAGTTAGTAGAAGAAAAGAAATTAATAGATTTGGAGAATTTTTTCAAGCAAAAGAACTTAGGAATAGAATTAAATAAATTTTTAAATAAATTTCCATGGATGTTTGGTGATTTTGAAAGATTATTAGAGGAAAAAAGTTTTATTAAAGATATTAAGATACAAGAATATATTAACTATATTGAAAAAATAAGAAGTGTGTTTAAAGAATTAGAGCTTGAGAAGTATTTAAGTTATGATTTATCTGTTGCATCTAAATTGAATTATTATTCGGGGATTGTATTTAAAGGATATGTTGCAAAACAAGGAAGTCATATAATTCAAGGTGGTAGATATGATAGTTTAATGAGTCTTTATGGAAGAGATGTTAGTGCAATAGGTTTTGCACTTAATATTAGCGAAGTTATAACAGGTATTGAATTTGAGGAGGGACAAGAAGCTATAAAATTATTTTATGATGATATAAACTATAGTGATATATTGAAAAAAGCAATAAGACTTAGTAATAAAAACAATAAAGTTATTCTTGTAAGGAAGGTGAACGAATGACTATAAATATAGCATTAACCAAAGGAAGATTAGAAAAAGATGCTGTGAAAATATTTGAAAAAGCAAACTTAGATTGTTCGTCATTAAAAAATAAGGGAAGAAAATTAGTTTTTAGAGATGAAGAAAATGATATAAATTATTTTTTGGTAAAAGCAAATGATGCAATTACATATGTAGAACATGGCGTTGCAGATCTTGCTATAGTAGGAAAAGATTCACTTATGTATAGTGGAAAAGAATATTATGAAATTTTAGATATGAAGTTTGGTGTTTGTAAATTTATAGTAGCAGGAATGCCGAATATAAATTTATTTGAACGAGTTGGACATGTTAAAATAGCTTCTAAGTATCCAGAAGTTGCAACAGAATATTTTAAAAAAAGATATATGGATGTTGAAGTTATAAAAATTGAAGGATCAGTTGAACTTGCACCAATTTTAGGGTTGTGTGATGGAATTGTTGATATTATGGAAACAGGGACAACACTTAAAGAAAATGGATTAGTTGTTTTAGATGATGTTTATGATATTAGTGCACGACTTATAGCAAATAAAGTTAGTTTTAAAATGAAGCAGGAAAAATTATTACCGCTAATAAATAAATTAGAAAGGGTAGTTAAGGAGAGTTAGTATGCTTAAAATTAAATTTTATAATAAAGGGGAAAATGTGAAAATGTTATTTGAAGGTAGAAATTCAAATAATGGGAATGACATAGAGGAAGTCGTGAAAAAAATAATTGAAAGGATTAAAAATGAAGGTGATATTGCATTAAAAGAATATACAAAGTTATTTGATAAAGTTGAGTTAAATGAATTTGAAATTTCAAAAGAAAAACTTATAAAAGCTTCAAAAAAGGTTTCACAGGAAGTTATAGATGCATTGAAAAAAGCTAAAGAAAATATAGAAAAATATCATATAAAACAAAAGAAAAATTCATATATAAACTTTGAGGATGAGGGAGTTTATTTAGGTCAAAGAATTTTAGCATTAGAAAATATAGGAGTGTATGTTCCGGGAGGAACAGCAGCATATCCTTCTTCAGTATTGATGAATGTAATACCAGCTAAAGTTGCAGGAGTTAAAAATATTATAATGGTTACCCCGCCTAGTGAAGATGGCGGTATTAATCCATATATAGCAGCAGCAGCACTTATTTCAGATGTAGATAAAGTATATTCAGTAGGTGGAGCACAGGCTATAGCTGCGCTAGCTTATGGGACAGAAAAAATTCCAAAGGTTGATAAGATAGTAGGACCAGGAAATATATATGTAGCAATAGCTAAAAAAATATTATATGGAATGGTAGATATAGATATGATTGCAGGACCTAGTGAAATTCTAGTAATTGCTGATGAAGGAGCAAATCCAAAATATATAGCTGCTGATTTATTATCACAGGCAGAGCATGATAAAATGTCTGCTAGTATACTTGTAACTACATCAAAAGAGCTTTGTAAAAAAGTTAATGAAGAAATAATAAAACAAGTAGAGTTGTTAGATAGAAAAGCTATTATAAATGATTCTTTAAGAGATTATGGACTAGCTATTGTATGTGAAAACTTAGAAGAGGCAATAAATATAGCAAATGAATTTGCACCAGAACATTTAGAACTTATGATTGAAAATCCTATGGAGAAACTTAAAAAAATTAAAAATGCAGGTTCAGTATTTTTAGGATATTATACACCAGAACCAGTAGGAGATTATTTTGCAGGGGTGAATCATGTTCTTCCAACTAGTGGAACAGCTAGATTTTTTTCACCATTATCAGTAGATAGTTTTATTAAGAAAATGTCATTCACGTATTATACTAAAGAAGCAATAGCTAAAAATGGTGAAGATATAATGCTTATTGCAGAGAAAGAAGGACTTTTAGCACATAAGAATTCTATAAAAGTTAGGATGAATAATAATGAAGATAGTTAATTTAAATAGTAATGAAAACTTATATAATCCATATAATAGAAAAGATTTTCTAGAGGAATTAAATTTAAAGGAAGAGCTTTTTGTGTATCCAGATGATGATTACTATGAAATTAGAGAAAACTATGCAAAGTATGTGGGGCTTGAGAATAAAAATATAATAGCTGGTAATGGGTCAGATGAAATGCTTAATTTAATAATTTCTACTTATATATTTGCTGGTGATAAGCTTATGACTCTTAGTCCTGACTTTGGAATGTATGACTTTTATGTAAAACAAAATGGAGGGGTTATTTGTAAATACAACTTTGATAAAGAAAACTTTGATTTAAAAGATTTTATAAAAAATATAAAAAAAGTAAATCCAAAAGTTTTAATGTTTTCTAATCCTAATAATCCAACAGGAATGGCTCTGAGTAAGGATAATATAAAAATTTTACTAGAAGAATTAAAAAGTATAAAGGTTGTTATTGATGAGGCTTACTATGAATTTTTTGGGGAATCAGTAGTAAATGAGATTAATAATTGTAAAAATTTAATTGTGACAAGGACCTTATCAAAGGCTTTTGGACTTGCTAGTATAAGGGTTGGATTTTTAATAAGTAATAGACAAGAGGTTTCTTACCTTATAAAAAACAAAGTTCCGTTTAATATAAATAGAATATCAAATAAAATAGCAAATTTAGCATTAAATAATATAGAGTATATGGATACAAGTGTAAAAAAAATTATAAAAGAAAGAGAAAATTTATATACTGAATTAAAAAATATAGAAAAAGATTTTGAAAGTATTAAGTTTTATAAAAGCTACGCTAATTATATTTATTTTGAAGGAAGGAGTGTAGAAAGTATAAAGGAAAAATTATTAAGTAATGGAATTAAAATAAGAACTTTTGATAAAAGTAGAGCAAGAATAACTATTGGAACAGAGGAAATAAATAATAGATTAATAGGGGTTATAAAGAACCTTGTTAGAGGTGAAGAGGGTTGAGAGAATGTAGTATCTCAAGAAAAAGTAAAGAAACAGAAATTGAATTGAAGCTCAATTTAGATGGAAGTGGAGATAATGATATAAAAACAGGGATAGGATTTTTAAATCATATGTTAGTTTTATTTTCATTCCATAGTGGAATAGACTTAGAGCTAAAGTGCAATGGAGATTTAGAGATTGATGACCATCATAGTGTTGAAGATATAGGGATAGTTTTAGGTGAGGCTTTATTAAAAGCTATAGGTGATAAAAAAGGAATAGGAAGATATGGTACTTGTTATTTACCTATGGATGAAGCTTTAGCACAGGTAGTAGTAGATTTTAGTGGAAGAGGTTATTTGGTTTTTAATGTTGAGTTTAAGAGAGAGAAGGTTGGACAGTTAT
Organism: Sarcina sp.; assembly: GCA_051655925.1. GTDB lineage: Bacteria > Bacillota > Clostridia > Clostridiales > Clostridiaceae > Sarcina. Next base: position 7,914 of record JBOGAY010000057.1, read on the forward strand.
CTACTGAAATGGTAGAAGAGTTCTTTAGAGCAGTAGCTATAAATGCGGGAATAACTTTACACATAAATGTTTTATACGGGAAAAACGATCATCATAAAATAGAGGCTATCTTTAAGGGATTTGCAAGAGCATTAAAGGATGCAATAAAGGTTGATAAAGATAATATGGTTGTAAAAAGTAGTAAGGGACTACTGTAAGGGGGCATTATGATAGTAATACCAGCGATTGATATAATAAATGGAAATGCAGTAAGACTGTATCAAGGTGATTATGGAAAAGAAGAACTTATATCAAAAGATGTAATAAGCCTTGCTAAAAGTTTTGATGAGAAAGGAGCTAAGTATTTACACTTAGTTGATCTTGATGGAGCCAAAGTTGGAAAAGTAGTTAACTATGAACTTATTAAAAGTATAGTTAATGAGGTAAGTATGCCAATAGAACTTG
>JBOGAY010000058.1:0-15895 GCA_051655925.1 Sarcina sp.
GGATGGGCAGATAAAAGTTCTTTTAGTAATTTATTGGGATATGGAGTTGTACCTATAAATATTAAGAATATTCTTTATTCATCAAATGAAGAAATAAAATTTGTAATTTCAGGAGTATCGGAACTTTATAATACTTATAATTATAATATTCCAGTTCCTGTCCATAAAGAAAAGCATCCATTTATAGCTAAAGCAACTTTATGTTATTTCCCTTGTTGTGAAAGAAATCAAGGTGTGGATTATACAAATACAGAGTTTGATATATCTTTTGGAAGATTGAAAGGCACAAAATTACAATCTATTAATAATAATATTCAAAGTAGTGAGGAAATTCATTATCTTAAAGAAGAAGCAGCGAGAAAATTATTTGGTAAATGGGATAATGTAAAGCAAGTACGAGAAATAGTAAAAAAACGAAATATGCCTAAAAAAGCTTATGAAACAGGTCTTTGGGGAGTTAGTATAAAAACAAAGGAGAGACTAGAGCAAGCATATGGAAAAGGGATGAAATTCGGACTAATTATTACTTTAAAAGAGATTAATGGGATAAATAGAATTGATGAGTTTATTCAACAATGTTCTTTAAGAGGCTGGCTTGTAAATAAAGTTGATGTTACTAATAGAATTGATATTTATAATTTAGCAGAAGAAGAAATTGAATTTGATGATATTTAATTAAAATACAATAAAAAGGGAAGTATAAAGTTTTAATTTATGCTTCCTTTTTGTATAGTTAAAATCTTAAAAAATAATAATTAAACAACAAAACAATAATATTTACAAATTTTCTCTACTATACTTATTAATAAGCAATTTTTTAAGGTGATATTTTGAGAGTAATTCTAGAATACATTTTATATTTTTTTATCTACGCTTTTTTTGGATGGTGTTGTGAGGTCATTTATTGTTCAAATTTTGAGAAGAAAGAGTTTGTGAATAGAGGTATGCTTAAAGGACCAATCTGTCCTATATATGGAGTTGGCTCTTGCATTTTAATAGCAACACTTTATGAATACAGAGAAAATATAGTTTTAGTGTTTATTTTAGGACTTTTAATTACTTCAGCAATTGAGTATTTAACGTCTGTAGTTTTAGAAAAGTTATTTAATGCAAGGTGGTGGGATTACACAACCTATCCTTTGAATATTAATGGTAGGGTTTGTATTTTAAATTCTGGGCTTTTTGGCATTTTAGTTGTTTTGCTTATAAGGTATGTTCATGGTGAGGTAAGTGGTTTTTTAGTTAGTTTTAGTGATTTTACTTTATTTGTTTTGTGTATAGTTTTACTTGGTGTTTTTATATATGATTTAGTTAAGAGTGTTGTAAGACTTAAAAAGTTTAATTCAAAGCTTGATGAGATTAGAGATTTAAATTTGGAACTTAAAAAGTATAATATAAGTTTAAAAGATCGTCTTAGTGGAAGGTCTGATTTTGAGTTTGATAAGAGAAAGCTTGGCTTAAAAAGGGAATTAAATAAGCTTAAGGAGTCTTTTGGCTCAGAAAGAAGGATTTTAAAAGCATTTCCAAGGATTAAGCATAAGAAGTTTGATGAAGAGATTAGAAGTATAAGAAAGTTTTTTGATAAAAAGTAATGGATTCAAGTTATAAAAATATGTTATAATTTTCATATAATATATTAATAAAACATGAATAATATGACTAAAGTATAACTTGAGATAATTAAATTAAAAACATAGAGATTAAAATTAAAATTGTTATGTGAAAGTACAATAGAATACATTGTTAGCAAAAGTTATATTAAAGGGGTGGTTTATCTTTTAATATAACTTTTTTTGATACAGTGTAGTTAAAAATATGCATGTAATATGGTAATTTATACATATTATTATAGAAAGATTAAGGTTAAATTTTCAAGATATACGAATAATATTAGTGTGAGTACATAGAGTATGTATATATTAGTAATTTATAAATTAGGACGGCTTTTTAAAAAAATAAAATGGATTAGAAATTTGCGGAAAGGTGTGAGTATAAATGAGTTTAAAAGTTGGTATAGATGCTGGTTCAACAACTATTAAGTTAGTTATATTAGATGAACAAAGTAATATTTTATATAAGAGTTACAACAGACATTTTTCTAAAATAAGAGAGGTTATTTTAAGTGAGTTAGAGAATTCAAAGGAGATATTAAAAGATAAGCAGTTTAAGGTTGCTATAACTGGCTCAGCAGGATATGGAATTTCAAGAGAGACTAATATAGATTTTGTCCAAGAAGTTTTTGCAAGTACACTAGCTATAAAAACAAAGCTTTCTGATATTGATGTTGCTATAGAACTTGGCGGTGAGGATGCTAAGATAATTTTTCTAACAAATGGATTCGAGGAGAGGATGAATTCAAGTTGTGCAGGGGGTACAGGAGCTTTTATAGATCAAATGGCGCATCTTATGCACATTACAAATAAAGAGCTTGATGATTTAAGTCTTGAGGCAGAGACAATTTACCCAATAGCTTCAAGGTGTGGAGTTTTCGCTAAGACTGATATTCAACCACTTTTAAATCAGGGGGCTAAAAAAGAAAATATAGCAGCTAGTATTTTTCAGTCTGTTGTTGATCAAACTGTTGGAGGACTTGCACAGGGACGTGAGATTAAAGGTAAGGTTTTATTCCTTGGAGGACCTTTATACTTTTATGAAGGTTTAAGACAAAGGTTTAGGGAAACTTTAAAGCTTGATGAAACGACTGGGATTTTAGAAAAAGATGCTCAAATATTTGTAGCTTTAGGTAGTGCTATATATTCAAATGATACAGAGAAAACTTTTAGCTATGAACAGTTATATGATTTAATTAAGGATAAATCAAGACTTATAAAGTTAACTGATACTGTACCTTCTTTATTTAATGATGAAGAAGAATATAAAAAGTTTAAAGAAAGGCATGATAGAGCAAAGGTTGATTATAAAAATATAAAAGAGTATGAAGGTAATATATATATAGGAATAGATGCTGGAAGTACAACTACAAAGCTTGTTTTAATAGGTGAAGAGAAGGAAATTTTACATACGTATTATTCATCTAATAAAGGAAACCCAATTGAGGTTATAAGAGAAGAAATTTTAAATATTTATAATATGTTAAATGACAAGCAAAAAATTGTTTCGTCTTGTGTAACAGGATATGGAGAAGAACTTATAAAATCTGCTTTTGGAGTGGATTTTGGAATTGTTGAAACTATTGCCCATTTTAAAGCAGGCTCATATTTTAATCCGGATGTAGATTTTATTTTAGATATAGGTGGGCAGGATATCAAATGCTTTAAAATAAAAGATAAAGTTATTTCAAATATAATGCTTAATGAGGCTTGCTCATCTGGATGTGGTTCTTTCATAGAAAGTTTTGCAGGACAAATGGGTTATTCAGCACAAGAGTTTGCTACAAAAGGTTTATTTTCTGATAATGTTGTAGACCTTGGTTCAAAGTGTACTGTTTTTATGAATTCTTCAGTTAAACAAGCACAAAAGGAAGGTGCTTTAATAGATGATATATCAGCAGGGCTTTCTATAAGTGTGGTGAAAAATGCATTATATAAAGTAATAAGAATAAGTGATGCAAAAGAACTTGGAGAAAACATATTAGTTCAGGGTGGAACTATGTACAATGATGCGATACTTAGAAGTTTTGAAATGGAGCTTGGTAGAGAGGTTATAAGACCAAGTATAGCAGGTCTTATGGGAGCTTATGGAGCAGCTTTATATGCTAAAGAAAATGAAGGCGATAACACTAGTTTTATATCTTTTGAAGATTTAAAGACATTTACGCATAAATCAGCTGCTACTCGTTGTGGAATTTGCACAAATAGATGTAATCTTACTGTTAATACATTTAATGATGGTACAAGATTTTTATCAGGAAATAGATGTAAGAGACCAGAGGGGAAAAAACATAATGAGGGTGTTAAAAGTATATATGAGTATAAGTATCAAAAAATAAGAAATTATGAATCAAAGGAAAAGCTTAAAAATACTGTTGGAATTCCATTAGTTATGAATATATATGAAATGCTTCCTTTTTGGAGTGTTTTCTTTGAAAATTTAGATATATCTATTGTTATATCAGATCCATCTACAAGAAAACTTTATACTAAAGGGCAACATACGATTCCATCAGATACAGCTTGTTATCCAGCAAAGCTTGCTCATGGGCATATTGAAAATCTTATTGAAAAAGGTGTAGATAAGATTTTTTATCCTTGTATGAGTTATAACATAGATGAGGGAATTTCAGATAATTGCTTTAATTGTCCTGTGGTTGCTTATTATCCAGAGCTTTTAAAGGCAAATATGAGTGTTTTAGAGGATAAAAAGTTTATGATGCCGTATCTTGCTTTAAATAATAAAAAGCTTTTAGCAAAGGAGCTTTATGCGGAGTTAAAGGGTAGTTTTGATGTGGGTTTAAAGCAAATAAAGAAAGCCATTGATTTAGGATTTGAGGAGCTTTACAAGTATAAAGAAGATGTTAAAAGAGAAGCTAAAGAGTATATAGCATTTGCAAGAGAAAATAATAAGAAGATAATAGTTTTAGCAGGAAGACCATATCATATAGACCCGGAAATAAATCATGGTATAGATAGAGCAATTGCAGAACTTGGAACAGTTATTATTTCAGAGGATTCATTAGGTGGTGAGGATAAGATGCCAAGTCTTAATATTCTTAACCAATGGACATATCAAGCAAGGCTTTATAGCAGCGCATTAAAGATAGCACAGGAAGATGATATGCAACTTATACAGCTTGTGTCATTTGGGTGTGGAACAGATGCGATAACTACAGATGAAGTTAAGGATATTTTAGAGAAAAATGGGAAAATATATACTCAAATTAAAATAGATGAAACAAATAATTTAGGGGCTGCAAAGATAAGAATTAGAAGTCTTCTAGAAGCAATTAAGGAAAAGGAGAGAAATTAGTTTGAATGAAATGAAATATCCAGAGTTTACAAAAGAAATGAAGAAGGATTATACAATAGTAGCACCAACAATGCTTCCAATACATTTTAAAATTATATCGAAAATTTTAAAGCATTATGGTTATAATCTTGAATTTTTTGAAGGTGAATCACAGATAGCTTTAAAAGAAGGGCTTAAGACTGTTCATAATGATATTTGTTATCCTGCTATGATTGTTATAGGTCAACTTATACATGCACTTAAGAGTGGAAGATATGATAAGGATAAAACAGCTTTTATTATATCTCAAACTGGAGGAGGGTGTCGTGCTTCTAATTATATACATTTATTAAGAAAGGCATTAAAGGAAAATGGTTTTGAAAATGTGCCTGTTATATCTTTAAATGGATCAGGAATAGAAACTCATTCGGGATTTAAGTTATCACCTGCTATAATTTTAAAACTTGTGAAAATAATGTTTTATGGTGATGCAATTATGTATATATCTAATCAGTGTAAAAGTTATGAAAAAGTAAAAGGAAGTACTCAGGCTGTAATTGATAAATGGACACATGAAATTGCAGAAATTTCTAAGGGTACTAAAGTTTTTAAGAGTGATAAAATTTATAAAGGGATGCTAGAAGATTTTTCTAATATAGAGCTTGTAAAAGAAGAGCGAATTAAAGTAGGGATTGTTGGAGAGATTTATATGAAATATTCTCCTTTAGGAAATAATAAGTTAGAGGAATTTTTACAAGATGAAGGCTGTGAGGTTGTTATGTCAGGTGTTTGTGATTTCTTTATGTATTGTCTTGCAAATTCTGAGATAGATAATAGATTATATGGTTTAAATTCAAAATCCAAAAAGATTGTAAAAGTAGGGTATAAGTATTTAGTATCTCAACAGAAAAAAATGATAAGTGCTATAAAAAAATATAGCGAATTTAATGCACCAACTGAGTTTGAAACAATAAGAAATTATGCTAAAGAGTATATAAGTGAAGGTGTTAAAATGGGCGAAGGATGGCTTATGACAGCTGAAATGATAGAACTTATAGAAGATGGTGTAACTAATATTGTGTGTGCACAGCCTTTTGGTTGTCTTCCTAATCATATTGTTGGAAGAGGTATGGTTAGAAAAATTATGAAAAACTATGAAAATGCAAATATAGTTGCTATTGATTATGACCCATCAGGAACGAAGGTTAATCAAGAAAATAGAATAAAACTCATGTTATCAAATGCAAAGATGAGTAAAATTTTAAAGAAAAAATAGTCTAAATTTTTAGGCTATTTTTTTTGTGTGATTTTCAAGGTTACATAATTTTTTTTAATAAATTTGTGTATATATATATAACTTCTAAAATATATATTAATATATTTAATTTAGGAGAAGGTAATGGAGAATTTAGTAGGATTAATAATAGAAAATAAATATCAACTTATAGAAGCAGTAGGGAAAGGTGGAATGGGGGCAGTTTATTTAGCAAAGGATTTAAAATTAAATACATATTGGGCGGTTAAAGTGATTAAAAAAACTCAAGATGGTATAGATTTACTTGCAGAACCTAATATATTAAAAATACTAAAACATGCAATGTTACCAAGAATTACAGATATAAGTGAATCAAGTTTATATTTTTTTATAATAATGGATTTTATTGATGGAAGAACTTTAGAGAGCATTGCAAAAGAGCGAGGTAAAATTAAAGAAGAGGTAGTTATAAATTGGGCAAAACAAATTTGCAATGCTCTTGATTACTTACATAATTTAAAACCTAATCCTATAATTTATAGAGATATGAAGCCTGAAAATATAATGCTTACAAAAGAGGGAAATATAAAAATAATTGACTTTGGAATAGCAAGGGAGTTTAAGTTTGATGCAAGTGAGGATACAAATTATCTAGGAACTAGAGGATATGCAGCTCCAGAACAGTATAGGATTAATAATAGTCAAACTGATAGAAGAACAGACATATATGGATTGGGTGTTACAATGTATAGATTACTTACTAATAAAACTCCAGATGAGCCTCCTTATGAAATTAAACCTGTTAGAGAGTTTGATTTTAAGCTTAGCGAGGGAATTGAACATATTGTTATGAAGTCTACAGCATTAGATCCAGATTTAAGATATACCAATGTTAGAGAGTTATTACATGATTTAGATAATGTAAAGATGATAGGAAGTAAATTTAGAAGAAAGAATAGAATGCGACGATTAAAAATTATATTTACTATATTTGCAATGGTTTTATCAATAGGAACAATTGCTAAAGGGGTAGAAAGTTATAATAGTGCTATTTTTGATAATTATAAAAAGAAAATTTATAGTGGAATTGCACAAATGACTAGCGGTTCTGTAGCACTTAGTATTTCAGGTGTGATTTGTTATACATATCTTAAAGAAGGGGTGAAAATTAAGAAAAATAAGATGGATATGAAGGCAGCAAGAAAAAGTATGTATAGGAAAAATGAAATGAATATATCAAAGCATGAAATTAAAAGTTTTAATTATGATACAGATTATTTAGAAGAGATAATATCTAATAGTGAAGATGATACACAAATACTAGATAATTTCAATAAGGATGATAATGATACTGATTTTTTGATTTTTTAGAAATTTTAGTTAGATGGTTATAGGAGTGAAAAAGTTGAAAATTAGAGAAGATACTGAAAATAATATATTAGATATTAATATAGGGAAGTTAGAGATTCTTGATTATCAAATAGGGATGATTAGAATGAATAAAGATTTAAATATTTTAGAATTTAATAATGTAAGGGAAAATGCAGAAACAATTTTAAGTTTTGATTTAGATGGAAAAAAGAAATTAGGTGAATATATCAGTAGTAAGAGTTTTTCAAAGGAAGAAGGATTGAAGCTTATATTAAATATTATAGAAAAAATACTTAAAGCAAATGAATATTTACTTTCTGAAAATAACTTTTTAATAGATATAAATTATATGTATTATGATTTGGAAACGTTGGATTTTAAGATTATATATGTTCCTATACTTAATAGTTTAAGTATAGACATAAATGAAGATTTTAGAAGTTTAGTTAAGGTGTTGATTGTGGATTTAATAGATTTTAAAGAGGAATATCAATATGATGGATTTATAGGAGTTTTATTAAAGCTTATAAGAGGAAATGCAAAAATAAGTGAGTTGAAAATAAAAATAGAAAGTATGATATATGGAAATGTAATTTTAAAGAAAGAAATAAGTTTGTCAAAAGAAGAAGTAAGATATTTTGATAAACATATATATGAAGAAGAAAATTTGACTAAGACAAGTAAAGAAAAAAAATCTTTTGATAGTGAGGAGTTATACGGTTTTATTGAGGAGAAGAATGAGAGAATAAAACATCCTATTTGTATAAAAGTCTGTATTTCAATTTTGCAGGTTATAGTTTTTGCAATAATTATATTTTTAGTGTTACAGGGATTAGAGATAAATGTCCTAGCGTTGATATCTTTAATTTTTATATTAATAGATATGATAATAGTGAGATTTTTGCTTCAACATAAGGGAGAGGAATTTGATTTAATAATTAATGGTGAAGAGGATGAATTCAATGAAAAGGGATTTATAAATATAGGAAAAAAGGAAATTATCAGTCAAAATGTTTATGAATCAGATGCTTTAGAGAAGAGAGAACCATATTTTTTATTGATTAATGATGAAATTACAGAGAGGGTATATATTACAAAGAATAATTTTATTATAGGTAGATTTGGTAGTGAGTGTGATTATGTTATAAATAATAATACTGTTGGAAAAAAACATTTAAAAGTTGTTAAAGAAAATAATGAATTTTATATAGAAGATTTATATTCTAAAAATGGCACCTATATAAATGAGAAAAGAGTAAAGTCAGGCCAACTTTATAAAGTAAAAGAAAATTTTAAAATAAAAATATCGAATGTAGAATTAACATATAAAGAGATATAAAGGAGCTTTTATGAAAGGGAATAAATTTGAGGTAGGAGCTTTGAGTGAAGCAGGGCTAGTTAAGGTTAATAATGAAGATAATATTTTAGTGCAAGTTGGTGAGTATAAGAACAATGATTTTGGGCTATTTATTGTTTGTGATGGACTTGGTGGGCTTGCTTATGGAGAGATAGCTTCTGCAATGGTTATAAATAAATTTAGAAAATGGTGGAATGAAAAAATTGCTATGATGGTTGTAGCAAGATTTGATAGTTTTATTATAAATTCTTTGAAAGAAGTTATTTATGAGGCCAATAAGGATATAATAAATTATAGTAATAGAATAAAGAAAAGAATAGGAACAACAGTATCGGCTTTATTAGTTTTAAATGAAAAATATTATTTGGTTCATGTTGGTGATTCTAGAATATATAAAATAAGTGGAAATATAATGCAAATTACAGAGGATCATTCGTATGTTGCAAATGAAATTAAATGTGGAAGAATGTCACTAGAGGAAGCTAGATGTAGTAATCAAAATAATCTTTTGTTGCAGTGTGTTGGGGTAAAAGAAAACATAGATATATTTTCCTCGTGTGGGGAAAGAAGAAGTAGAGATATATTTTTAGTTTGTAGTGATGGATTTTATGGAACTCTTACGAATAGATATATACAACAGGTAATCAACAAGTGGAAGTATTCACTTTATAGAAAAGATATAAATGTTGTTATAAATCAAATGGTTGATAAGGTTAAGCAAAATGGAGAAAGAGATAATATTTCAGTTATTTTAATGACAACAGCAATAAAAGCAAAGCAAAGTATGCGTGATACATCTTGTTTATGAAGGAGAAATTATGGATAAAATCAATATAGTTATAGTTAATACAGATATAATTTATATGAATAAATTAAAAATATATATGTTAAAAAAATATTCAGGTAAGTTTAATATCAATTGTATAAGTGATTTAGATTTGTTAAAGCTTGAATTAGAAAGTTTAATAAGTGGAGTTTTATTGATAACTGAAGAGATTTATATAAATAAATTTAGAGATATAAAATTTGATGAAATAATAATTTTAAGTGAAAATATTGAGCTAAGAGAAATTGATAATAATAAAGTGCTTAGTAAGTATTCATCAGCTAATAAATTATGTGAAGAGATAAACTATATTTATAAGAATAGAATTAAATGCAAAGGTTAGCAGTAAAATTTACTTTACTACTAACCTTTTTATATGTTTAATTTATTTGAAGTAAGCTAAAATTCCAAGAATAATAAGTATTACTCCACCTAGTATTTCAGCGAATTTACTATTTATTCTGCTACCTATAGCAGTTCCAAGTATAACTGCTATAAAACAAAGAATAAAAGTGACAACTCCTATAATTATAGATGATAAAAGTATTGATACATGAACAAAAGCTAGACTCACCCCAAGTGCTAAAGCATCTATACTTGTAGCTATTGCTAGCGGAAGTAAAGTTTTAAAACTAATTGTGTCAAGATTTTCTTCTTCATCATCATCGTCTTTCATTGATTCTCTTATCATGTTTAATCCTATACCAACTAAAATAAGAGTAACAATGAAACTGTATTTATGAAGAAATATAACTAGTACACTACCAGCAAGCCATCCTAAAAATGTCATAATACCTTGAAAAACACCAAATGTAATTGATATTTTAGAACTTATTTTTAGATTAATTTTGCTAAGACTCATGCCTTTAGCTAGTGATACTGCAAAGGCATCCATTGCTAGTCCTATTCCCATAAGAAAAATTGAAAAATAACCCATAAAGTCTCCTTCTAGTTTTATAATTTATATTTATATATGTATAACGGATAATATTATTGCATAAAAATATGTGTAATTGATGTCATAAAATAAAAAAATTTGTTTTTATAAAAATTTATTTTATAATTAGTTTATGAGAGAACTATTTTAGGAGGTTCATATGGACAGTGAATTTATCAATAATCAAGATGCGTATAAATATATAATTTGTTTTAGAAAAGCAAAAAAACTTTATAAAAATTGTATAGAAAAAGATTTGAAAAAGTACAAGTTAACACAGATTGAAATAGAGATAATAATATATTTGAGTAGGAATATAGAACAAAATACAGCAAAAGATATAACGGAATATTTAGGTTTATCAAAAGGTATGATTTCAAGAACTATAGATCAATTAATTTCTAAAAAAATATTAGAAATAGAAAAGGATAAAAGTGATAAAAGAATTAGTAGATTGAGAATAACAAAAGATTCTGCACCTCTTATAAATGATTTAGAAAAATCAAGAACAAAGTTTTTGGATGGAATTACTAGTGGCATAGAGAAAAGTAACTTAGATGTATTTGCAAATGTTTTAGAAGAGATGATAGATAACTTAGAGGTATTAGAGAAAGATATGTAATGTTTAAAAGTTTAAGAAATGTTTACAAAATAATTAAAATAAGTATAATGGTATAGTAAGGTAAAGTTAATTTTATAGAGTTATTAGTGGTTTAGTGTATTAAATAAATTAAAATATGAAAAAATAAAATGAGATTACTAAGGGGGAAGTTTCTCGGACAAAGTATAATTTACATAATTTTGGAGGAGTACAATGAAGTACCTTAAAATCTTACTTATATTTGTCCCTATAAGTTTAATAGGGATGTTTATGAAATGGTCACCAACTATTTTATTTATAATTTCAGCTCTTGCTATAGTTCCACTTGCTGGAATGATTGGAGAAGCTACAGAGGAGCTAACTTTTTATACTGGTGCAAAATTAGGTGGCTTTTTAAATGCTACTTTTGGAAATGCAACTGAACTTATAATTACCTTTTTAGCTATTAAAGAAGGATTATTTGAACTTGTAAAAGCATCGATTGCAGGTTCAATAATAGGGAATTCTCTTTTGGTTTTAGGTGCAAGTATGCTTGCAGGTGGATTAAAGTTTAAAATTCAAAAGTTTAATAGAAGAACTACAGACACAACAGCTAGTATGCTTTTATTTGCTGTTATAGGTCTTTGTATACCAGCTATATTCATGCATACTGTCAAACCAGCGGATAGTGCTGGGTATGAATATTTAAGTGTGATAGTAGCTATTGTAATGTTTATAGTTTATATATTAAGTCTAATTTTTTCTTTCTTTACTCACAAAGAGGTATTTGCTGTAATTCATGATGAAAAAGATATAGAAAATCATGAGAAGGAAGAAACTGAAGAAGAGGCTAAGTGGTCACTTGCAAGATGCTTAATAACTCTTATAGTAGTTACAATACTTGTTGCTGTTATGAGTGAAATATTAGTAGGTGCTGTTGAGCCTATGACTAAATCAATTGGGCTTAGTGAGTTCTTTGTTGGAATAATAATAGTTCCGATTGTTGGTAATGCGGCAGAGCATTCAACAGCTATTATGATGGCACTTAAAAATAAGATGGATGTTGCAGTGGAGATTGCACTTGGTTCAAGTCTACAAATAATTTTATTTGTTTTACCAATTGCTTTATTCTTTAGTTTATTATTTACACCAATGAGTATTATATTTAGTCCTTTTGAGCTTGTTGCTTTATTAGCATCAGTAGTTATTGCAAGTAAAGTTGCTAGTGATGGAGAGTCAAATTGGCTTGAGGGAGCTCTTCTTATAGGAATTTATATAATAATTGCAGTTGGATTCTTTATATTAAAATAGAAATTAAAAGATATATCATCTCTGATATATCTTTTTTTTGTTATGTAATGGGAATTGTTAACAAATAATAAATTTTACTATTTGGCATTGATATTCAGTATCAATTACTTTATAGTGTTGAATATAATGTATGAGGTGATAAAGATGTTCAAAGAAATTTTAAGATATATGCAAAAGTATGGAGAGTTTGATACAAAAATTATTGCTAAGAATTTGAGGCTAAATGAAGTTATAGTGAAGCAAGCAAAAGATGAGCTTATTAAAAAGGGATATATTATAAAAGATGAAAGTCTATGTGTTATAGAAAAGTGTAAAAATTGTAGCTGTGATTGTAGTGGAAAATTATTAAATGAATTTAATATCTTTAAATTTTCAGATAAGGCAATGAAAATAATTAATAAATAGGAGGTTATAAGATGAGTACGTTAGATTTACTTGCTATTGGTGAAAAGGCAAGAGTTAAGGGACTTGTAAAAGAAAGTAAGGTGAAAAGAAAACTTTTGGATATGGGTGTTACTCCAGGGGTGGAAGTTAAGATTGTTGGGAAGGCACCAATGGGTGATCCTATTAATATTGAAGTTAGAGGATATAAGTTAACACTTAGAAAATCAGAAGCTAAGGATATTTTAGTATAAGGGGGTATTTTTTATGATGCCAATGAATGTAGCAAGAGAAGGGGAAAATATTAGAGTGAAAAGAATTATGATGGATGATCTTGATAGTAAGCGATTTATGGAAATGGGGCTTACAAGTAGTAATATTATAAAAATAGTTCAAAATACGGGTAAATCATTAATTATAGCAATAGCAGGAACAAAAATAGGATTAGATATAACTGCGGCAAGAAAAATAATGGTAGAGTGTGTTTAAATATAGACTTTTAGGGAAATAAACAATCAATAAATTCAGGGGGGATTTATATGTTAAGAATAGGATTTGCTGGAAATCCAAATTGTGGGAAAAGCACACTTTTTAATGTACTTACAAAGGCTAGACAGCATACTGGTAACTGGCCGGGGGTAACTGTAGAAAAAAAAGAAGGGGTATTAAAATATCAAGGTGAAAGTTATACAATAATAGATTTACCGGGAACATACAGTTTAGGCGCATATTCAGAGGATGAGATAGTTGCGAGAGATTATATTATTAAGGATAAACCAGATGTAATTGTAAATGTTGTAGATGCTACGAATATAGAAAGAAATTTATATTTAACAACTCAGATTTTAGAAATAGGTGCAAGGGTTGTTATTGCTTTAAATATGATGGATGAAGCAAAGAATCAAGATATTGATATTGATGTAGTAGAATTATCTGAGAGATTTGGTGTTCCAGTAGTTGGGATATCAGCTCTTAAAAATGAAAATATAAATTTACTTATAGAAGAAGTTTTAAAGGTGTCAAAAAATAATAAAAAAAAGGTTGTTGATCTTTTAGATTATGGAATTGAGATTAACACAGAAGTAAAATCTATCGGTAAAATGATAGAGGGGGAAAACTTAGAATATCCAAATTCATGGGTAGCTTTAAAACTTTTAGAAAATGATGAGTATATAGTAAATTATATAAAATCAAAAGGAATAGTTGATATTGAAGATGAAATTCAAAATGCAATTAAAAGAGTTGAAGATTCTTTAGAGTTTGAACCAGAAATAGCAATAGTTGATAAAAGATACTCTTATATATCAAAGAGAATAGATGGAGTTGTGAAACGAAAAGAAAAAAATTATGAAGAGAGTTTTTAAGATAAATTAGATAAGATTATAACTAATAAATATTTAGGAATTCCTATATTTGGTGTAGTTATGTTTCTTTTATATCAATTAACATTTATGTTTGGTGCAGGACTTCAAGAATATGCTGATCAGATTATATCAACAATTGGGGATAAAGTTGTTACTAGCATGCAATTAGCAGGCTTTTCAGATACACTTACAGGTTTTATAGGTAGTGGAATATTTGGTGGTGTTGGTGCAGTAATAAGTTTCTTGCCTCTTATTATGGTTATGTATTTTTTAATTGGGCTTTTAGAAGACTCGGGATATATGGCAAGAGCTGCATATGTTATGGATAAGCTCATGAGAACAATAGGGCTTCATGGAAAAACTTTTGTATCTATGCTTATAGGAGTTGGGTGTAATGTTCCTGCTATAATGTCAACTAGAACACTTGACAATAAGAAAGATAGAATGATAGCACTTCTTATAAATCCATTTGTTTCATGTGGTGCAAGACTTCCTATATATCTTGTATTCATAGAGGCTTTTTTTACAAAAAATAAAGGTGTTATTTTATTTGGGTTATATATTACAGGAATAATAGTAGCACTTATTGCAGGTAAAATATTTAGTAAAACTTTATTTAAAGGAGAACCTTCTTATTTTGTAATGGAACTGCCAACTTATAGAATACCTTCAATTAAAAATGTTAGTTTATTAATGTTTGAGAAAGCATGGGCTTTCTTTAAGAAGGCGGGGCTTATAATTCTCCCTATGATGGTTGTGCTTTGGTTTTTATCAAATTTTCCATTTGGAGTTGAAGAGTTTAGTAGTGAATCATTACTTGGACAAATAGGTGGATTTATAGCACCAATATTTGCACCAGCAGGTTTTGGAACATGGGAAGCAGGAGTATCAGTATTTACAGGGATTCTTGCTAAAGAAACAGTTGTAGCAACAATGGGGCTATTATATGGAGTAGCAGAAGGGGCATCATTAAACGTAGCGTTACAAACAGCATTTACACCACTTTCAGCTATGGCATTTATGGTATTTTCATTATTGTATACACCATGTTTAGTTGCACTTGGGGCTATTAAAAAAGAAACAAATATAAAGTGGATGTTGTTTACAGCAATATATACTTTTACAGTTGCTTGGGTAGCAGCAGTACTTGTATATCAAATAGGTACATTATTTGGATTTTAAATACAAATAAATTTAGAGAGCGTAAAAACTCTCTTTTTTGAGTTTTTATAAAGGTTATGAAAAATATTCAATTTATATGGATAGATATGTGGAGAGATACCTTTAGTATAATAGTTAATTATTGGGTAAAATAATTAATAAAAAAGTTTTTAGAGAGGAGTTTTATATGAAAATTTTTAAAAAGAATAGATATGATAAATTAAAAGCTTTGATTATGTGTTATCCAGTTAATTATAAGCCTAAAGACATAAAGATAGATAAAAATTTAATGTTTAAACAGTATAATGATTTTATAAATTTACTTACAAAACAAGAAGTGAGTTTATATTTTTTAGACCCAATATATGGTGATAACCAAGTTTATACAAGGGATATTGGTTTTGTTATTGATGATATTTTGTTTATTTCTAAAATGACTAATAAACA